>NZ_CAUTUT010000017.1:0-57198 GCF_963541955.1 Hoylesella pleuritidis
AGAAAAAAGTGGGGAGGTTAGGCCTGGCCTATATGAGAGAGAGAGAGAGAGAGAGAGAGAGAGAGAGTAGCAAAATATTTGGAATTACCAAATAATTCAACAATTTTTTGCAGGAAAATTTCCCGTTTTCCTGTGCTCCACTTATTCCTTTATTGTATAAAGTAAGATGTTGCTGATCGTTATATCTCTCTAATATATTCAATAGCCATTAGTTAAAATGTAGATGCAAAGGTAATGGAAAAGTTTGAATTGGGCAAGAAAATGCACAGAATAATAAAATCACAATCATTCAAAATACCTTTAAGTTGCACATAGAGTTAACTATTATAATTCCAAGGATTCTCCAAAAATAACTTGGATTTTCTAACCCGTAAAATAATATACGGATATACTCAAAACGATTTTCTGTATTTTTTGGCTTACCGTCGTATAGCTCGGAACTGACAATAGTTGGTTGACGTCGATTATTCCCTCGTATTTCTTCAAGGATTTTCAAGGGAATGTCCAGCAATATGATATAAACCCAATTTTTACTTTCGACAATGGAAACAAAGAAACGGCATTTGGGTAGATACACTTCTATCCAAGTACCGTTGTCTTATAGTCCCTGTTATATTATGGCTGATTAGTGTAAAAGGTAGTTTTTCCAAGCGATGAAACGCTTTATGAGTATCTGCCGTTACCAATATTGTGTCTGTTATTATCCCTAAAAGGCGATGTATGAGCGGGACTTAGAAGAACAATTACTAATCGACTAAGAGTCCTGAACCGTTCTGCAAGGGACGGTTTAGAGCCTTCCGGTATTCTTTATATCAGGCAGAAGGATACATGTGGGGCAGTTATCCTTTTCCTTTTTTCTTTGGAAACAGCCTCATATTCTGAGAGAGACGTCCTGAAGCAAATTCGGAAGCAGTGGTTGAAGGTGGAACGAGAATTGAAGCTCAAGAGATACTCATCTCTCTCGGCGTATGGAGTCGGCGTGATTTGTTTAGTGCATTTTGGGTGGGAAGTGCAAGGATAAATAAAGGATTGTATTCTTTTTATTTTGAATGTAAAGCGTAAGGCGATCGGTTAAAGGTAGTTTTCGTGTGTTTTTAATACTCTGTGTGGCATATCACCGTGGGCTAAGAGCTCTATGGGACATCCGAAGTGTTCTTGGAGCTCTTTTTCAGGAATCTCGGTACAGGCGTGGTAATGCAGCATTCGATTGACACAGGCCACATCTTTCACGTTTTGGAGAATAGTTCCGATGTCGTGACTCACAATGATAACGGCGCAATCGCGGTTGATCGTGCCGAGCATTTGGTACATTTGTTCCTGGAAGCGCTTATCAATGTAAGTATTCGGCTCATCAAGTATTACAACTTCGGGACGTGATACGATGGCACGTGCCAAAAGAACGCGCTGTAATTGGCCCCCGCTTAATATCCCGATGGAGCATTTTTTCAGACTTTCAAGTTCCATCTTGCGAAGGGTTTCGCATACTTGTTCGTGTTGACTGCGGGTATAAGGGCGCAGAAATCTCTTCTGCCGACTGAGTCCCGACAATACGACTTCATAGACAGAGATGGGAAAACGACGATCGATGGCATTGTATTGAGGCAGATAACCCATTGTAATCTCAGGTACTGAACGTCCTTCTCGCAAGTAAACGACTTGCCCCGAAACTGGTTTCATCAGCCCGAGAATGATACGGATAAGGGTTGTTTTGCCGCCTCCATTAGGGCCGATAATACCGAGAAAGTCGTGGTCGAAAACAGTCAAAGAGACGTCTTGCAGTGCAATCTTCTCGTCGTAAGCAGCTGTAACGTGTTCGAGTCGGATAATGGGTTGCATCGCTTTATTTCAAGAGTTCGGATATTTGCACCATTTGCTTATCCCAAAAATAGCTCAACGGATTGATCTCTAAGGGGCGTATTTCAAGCTCTTTGGTGATGATATCAGTATCGCGGTTGGCGAATTCCTGTTGAATGAATATTGTCTGGATATTCAGCTGTTTAGCCGTTTTTAAAAGTTGCTTTAATTGTGCAGCCGAGGGTTCGCGTCCCTCTTCTTCGATCGGAAGCTGGATGAGATCGTATTCTTTAGCAAAATAAGTGAGCACAGGATGATAAATGATAAACTCTTTGGCACCGCTTTTTTTTAGATTAGCACGTATGGTCTTGTCTGTTTGTTTGATTTTGGCAAGCAATCGTTCATAATTGGTTCTGAAATAGGCACTATCCTGTACGTCGACCGACATTACCGCATCGTAGATATTGCGTGCAATGATTTGGGCATTGGCACAACTCATCCATGTATGAGGATCTTCTACATTGTTTATATTGCTGATGGGGGCAATACCGTCTGATGAGTCTATGATAATGGTATGCGGTGCATTGTCAGTGAGTTTTTTCATCCACGTACGTTCAAAACCGATACTTCCTACCTTTATATATATATCGCTTTCGGCCAAATCCATCATTTGTCGAGCTGTGGGTTCATAAGTCTCGGGATTACTGCCGTTGGGAACCATCGTTACCACTTTGTATTTATTACCCACGATTTGGTTGACGAAAAAACGAAGTGGTTCGATGGTCACGGTGATCGTGTGTGGTCCTTCGCTCTTCTGAGGGCCGCACCCGATGAGTGTCAGTGCAGTCAATACAATGAATATATATTTTTTCATATCTTAAAAGAACAAACTTACTCCATAAATTAATAGAACATAGCGCACGATTTTACCTAATGTGACACTTGTAAAAGTGATAATGGCATTAGCCCTCATTAATCCTAATGAAACGGTGATAGCGCTTCCGATGACAGGGAGGAAAGCGAAGAATCCCATCCAGGCGCCGCGCCCAGCCATAAATCGTTCGGCCTTGTCAAGGCTTTCTTGTTTGACGTGCAGGTATTTCTCGACCCATTCGGGCTTACCCAAACGTCCGATTCCGTAGTTGAACATCGATCCTGCCACGTTGCCTATGGTTCCGTAGAGCGCGAGTTGCCACGGATTAAGACCAGCTGCCATTAATCCGAGCATTACAGCTTCGCTACTGAACGGGAGTATGCTGCCTGCTAACAGCGCCGATGTCAGCATTCCCCAATAGCCGTAGTGAATTAACAGGTCGATCAATGCATCCATAAGTTGTATGCGGTTATGCCGATTGATAGCCCGATAATGCCGTAAAAGGCAATGTTTGTCAATCGGGTGCGTGTTAGGGCGATGAAATGGGCGATCAGTGGAGCTGTATTGACAATCAGAATACGCATCAGTATATCAAAGTGTCGAGGTTGCAGAAGGATAAAGACAGCACTACTGATACTCATTGCGATGAAAAGTTCGTAGAGCATTCGTGTACGAATTTTGTCAGCATAGCTGTTGCGTAGATAGTGGATGGTACCTATCGCAGTCATCAGAACAATGTAGGCGAAGGTCACAATTTGATGCTCGGTGACAGCAGAATAGTCGAATAGCGGTTGAAACTGTATTATATTCGTGAAATGTTGAATAAATTTGTCTATCTCATCGGTATAAATATAGTAACCTCCGACAAACCAATAAGGTGCGATTAATCCTAAAACGGAAGCCCAAAATGTTCGATTGCTGAATGCGAGGATATTAACAGTCAGTAGAATCCATAAAATTGGAATGAAGAAAATAATTTGGATAAATACCGTCGAAGCGATTCCGATGCAGAGAAAAGCATAAAATACGTGTCCGGAGGCTTGCTTATTTTGGTAAGCATAGAATAAAGCTGTGTAGCAACCGATGATGCATAATTGCACGATTCCGCCCTCAATAGACGTGAATAAAATATTGGCTGCTGATACCAAGACAAGAAAGGTACTGGAAACCATACGGCTGTAAATACGAATCAACGAGTTGGTATTATTCAATTCGATGACAAGATAAGTAGAAACAATCAGCAGTATCATCTGAATCCACAACCTATCGCTGATAAGTCGGCAAGCAAAACATACGAGAATCGCATACACTGCCGTTATCGGTAATGTAAATCTACTTTCTGCTATCTTATTTTGCATTCTTTTATATACCATCGCTTCTTTGTTATAGTCAGGCCGATAAATCTTTGAAAAAGGATGGGAATCGTCTCGTAAAAACTCTTTTGGTCTGTTACTTATAAATCTTTTCCGATGTCACCGCGGAAGTATTTGCCCTCGAAATCAATCTTTTCAGCCACGGAGAAGCTCTTTTTCAGAGCCTCGTCTTTGTCTTTCCCGTAGCTGCTTATTGCCAATACACGTCCGCCGTTGGTAACGAGCCGACCATCTTTAACGACTGTTCCGCTGTGGAAAACAATGCTGTCTCCCGCTCCGTCAAGACCGGTAATGGGATATCCCTTTGTATATTGCTGCGGATAACCGCCGCTTACAAGCATTACGGAGACAGCTGCGCGATGGTCGAAAACCACTTTTCGGCGGTCGAGATCTCCTTGCGCAATGCCTTCAAAGAGATCGACGATGTCGCTTTTGAGTCTTAACATCACACTCTCTGTCTCGGGATCACCCATCCGACAGTTGTATTCGATAACCATCGGATTACCTTTCACGTTGATCAAACCAAAGAAGATAAAACCTCGATAATCAATCTTCTCCTCGGCAAGTCCGTCTATCGTAGGACGGATAATGCGTTCTTCAACTCGTTGCAGCCACTCTTTCGTAGCGAAAGTAACTGGCGAAACACTGCCCATTCCACCCGTATTGAGGCCTGTGTCGTGCTCGCCGATACGTTTATAGTCTTTGGCTTCGGGCAGGATCTGATAATGTCGGCCGTCGGTTAATACAAACACCGAGCACTCGATACCGTCTAAGAACTCCTCGACGACTACCTGTGCCGAGGCGTCTCCAAACTTTCCGCTGAGCATTTTACCTAATTCGGCCTGGGCTTCGGCCAATGTCGGGAGGATGAGCACGCCCTTACCGGCACACGGACCATCGGCTTTGAGCACGTAAGGAGCCGTTAGCGAGGCAAGAAAAGCTCGCCCCTCATCGAGAGTCTGGCTATTAAACGTGCGATGTTTAGCCGTTGGAATGCCGTGTCTTTGCATAAAGGCTTTGGCAAACTGTTTTGAACCTTCGAGACGGGCACCGCTTTTCGAGGGGCCGATTACAGTGATATGAGCTGTCTGGGGATCGTTCTTGAAAGCGTCGCGAATACCGTTTACCAGCGGGTTTTCGGGTCCGACAACTACCATATCAATGTTATTTGCCACGGCAAAAACTTTCAGTCGGTCAAAGTCATTCACTTCGATGGGCACGTTCTCACCCACTTCGGCTGTGCCGGGATTGCCCGGCGCGATGTAAAGGTGATCTATCTGCGGGCTCTGTGCTATCTTCCAAGCCAACGCGTGTTCGCGCCCGCCACTGCCCAACAATAGTATTCTCATTGCATTTATTTTAAATAGTCATCGAAATATTGTGATATTCGCTCGTGGAGATGCGTACTTTGGTGACCTCGCATATTGTGAGGCTCACCGGGATAGACGAAGAAATCGGGTTGTGTACCTACCTGAATACACTCTTGCAAGAAATTGAGCGCGTGCTGAGGAAGTACCACCGGATCATTCATTCCTATGATAATTTGCAACTTTCCTTTTAAGTTCTTGGCTTTGGGAAGCAAACTGCTCTCGGCGAAACCTTGTGGATTGCTCTGCGGAGTGCCCATATAGCGCTCGCCATACATCGCCTCGTACCACTTCCAATCAATCACAGGACCACCTGCAACACCTACTTTGAAGACCTCGGGATGGGTTGTCATCAAGTTGGTGGTCATAAAACCGCCGAAGCTCCAACCGTGAATACCCATCCTACTGGTATCTACATAGGGCAACGATTTGAGATATTCCACACCCCGCATTTGGTCTTTCATTTCCTCAATACCCAGATGATGGAAAGTGGCTTGCTCGAAATCACGCCCGCGGTTGCAGCTGCCCCGGTTGTCGAGAATAAAGAGCAGATAGCCCTTTTGTGCCATATAAGTCTCCCAACCTCGACTCCAGTAATGCCAACGAGCTTCTACATTGCGTATACCCGGACCTCCATAAACGTATATAATAGTAGGATAGCGCTTTTGGGCATCAAAGTTTACGGGCTTCACCAACCGATAATAGAGGTCGGTTTTTCCGTCGGCGGCCTTGATGGTACCGCACAAATATTCCGGTACTTGGTATCCCAGCCACGGGTCTTCAGCTTTGAAGTAAGACAAGCTCTTGCCTGTTGCTACATTGATAATATCAATATTGCGAGGTATGTCAGGTGTTGTGAAATTGTCGATAATCCAGTTTCCCATCGGCGATAATGCCAATTTATGGCCTCTATCGGACTCATTGATATTGGCGTGACAACCCTTTCCGTTATCAAGCAAGCGTCGCTTACCAGTCTGAATACTGACGGCGAACAGGTTATTTTGTATCGGATTGCACTCGTTCGATAAGATGATGGCCTCTTTCCGAGTTCGGTTGAACCCCATCAAATCAAGTACGAGCCACTTGCCGGCAGTAAGTTGCTTTAGCTGTCGGCCTTTGATGTTGAACAAATAGAGGTGTTTGAATCCATCTTTTTCGCTTTGCAGAATAAATTTAGAGGCATCCCAAGGCAAGAAAGTAATCGGATTGACGGGGTGAACATATTTATCACTATGCTCACGGTATAACGTTGAAACTCGATTTCCGGTCGTTGCGTCGTATGTATCAAGTGAAAAGTCGGTCTGTTTGCGGTTGAGTTCGATGAGGTAAATCAGCCGGTTATCGGGACTCCAACAAATATTCGTGAAGTAACGATCACTCGGATCACCTGTATTGAGATAGATCGTACGACCCGTTTTCAGGTCGTAAACGCCTATTTTAACTTGATGTATAGGTTCACCTGCCATCGGATACTTCTCAGGTTGGAGCATAGCAATGCGTGTGTTGATATCTACTAACGGATAGTCTGTAACCATACTCTGGTCCATCCTATAAAAAGCGAGCTTCTGTCCGTCATTGCTCCAGAATGTACCTTTATATATACCGAATTCGTCGCGATTAACAACCTGACCGTAAACGATGTCTCGACTGCCGTCGGTAGTGAGTTGGTGGGTTTTGCCCTTAGCGTCGGTGAGATAGAGATTGTGGTCTTTCACGAATGCCACGGCACGTGAAGCGGCATTCCATTCGGCGTGTGTTTCGCCGATGCAAGGTTGACTCCAAATGCACTTCTGTTGTTTCCAGTCGAACAAGATACGGTCGGTACCGTTGCTGATGAGTACTAATGGTTGATCCGGATAGGGGAATGTGGCATTATAAAGTGAGTTGAGCTTACGACCGTCAGTAGTCTGACAGCCGTGGTTATTTAGAGTCTCGACCGTAAAAAGCAGCGATTCTTTGCCCGTTTTCTTGTCGATAAGACAGCAATGGTCATAGTCTGTGCGTATCAATTCGTCGCCCCACCACGCCGTGTAGCGGTTCTTCGGCACCATATTGTGATAATTGTTGCCGCCGAAATTGAGGTCTTCAAGTGTGAATTGTTTCTGAGCTGATGCAGTCATAGCGATAAACAGGAACAGGATTAGATTCTTAGTCTTCATCATCTTCATATTGTTTATAGTTTTTCCCCTTGTTGTTTTCATTGCTACGACGACCTCCCCGTCCGGTAAACTTGCTGCCTTTGTAAGCTGGTTTGCTACCTGTGCGCGCACCTCTCGATCGGTCTGTCGGTCGTCTTTCACGTCTTTCGCTCCGTTCCCAACGGTTCTCGCGATTATCTTTACGCTCTAACGAATGGAACGTAAACGACCGAATATCAGCGTTTTCATTCTCTTCCTCCTCATTGAGACGCTTTTTGAATTCGCGATTCTTTTTGAATCGGTGCTTCTCTGCCATTAGTTTACGTTCCTCTGGTGACTTGACTACGCCGCCTTCACTGCGGAATTCCTTCAATTTTCCATCGAAAATAGAGTATTTCCGGAACTCACATTCCAACGAACCATTGAATACCGGAATCTTGATCGATGGTTTCAGACCGATCTGTTCAAAACATTCCTCACGATAACTCAGTATCCACGCGTCGTTGTTCATAAACTGATGCTTGAGCCGTTCACCAATCATTTTGTAGGTTCCGAGTAGATTTGGCGTTGAGATTCGCTCTCCGTAAGGTGGATTCATTACGATAATGCTCTTCTCGGTAGGCTTTATAAAGTTCTTGAAGTCGGCTTGTTTAATGGTAATATCATTCGTTAGGCCGGCTGCTCTTATATTCATTCGAGCCGTGTTGACTGCTTTAATGTCGATGTCATAGCCGTAAATATGATGCGAGAACTCGCGTTCCTGAGAGTCATCATTATAGATTCGGTCGAAGAGTGCAGCATCATAGTCGGGCCATCGTTCAAAAGCGTACTCCTTTCTAAACACGCCCGGACTGATGTTTCGTGCTATCAAAGCGGCCTCAATGGGGATAGTGCCCGAACCGCACATTGGGTCTATGAAGTCGGTCTCACCCTTCCAGCCCGTCATCAAGA
Organism: Hoylesella pleuritidis; assembly: GCF_963541955.1. NCBI lineage: Bacteria > Pseudomonadati > Bacteroidota > Bacteroidia > Bacteroidales > Prevotellaceae > Hoylesella > Hoylesella pleuritidis. The sequence continues at coordinate 8,498 of NZ_CAUTUT010000017.1, forward strand.
TCATACCTGCGGCCAAAACTTCATTCAGCGGTGCTTCCACTGACTCTTGCCGGTATCCTCGGCGATGCAAAGACTCACCGCTGGAGTCGAGACTTATTGTAGCATCTTCGTCTGCAATGTGAATGTGGAGACGCATATCAGGATTAGAAACAGAGATGTTCGGACGCGTACCTGTATGTTCTCTGAATTGATCGACGATAGCATCTTTCACCTTGTAAGTAACGAATCGGGAGTTGCGAAATTCTTCTGAGTAAACCACTGAATCAACGGAAAAAGTCTTGCCTTTCTCTATATACAGGCTCCAATCTATTTTTTTGATTTCCAAATAGACGTCATCAGCTGAGCGAGCCTTGAACTTTTTGATCGGCTTTAAGATGCGAATGGCAGTGTGTAATTGGAAGTTGGCACGATACATTATTTCTTGATTGCCGGTGAAAGACACCATTCGGCGCCCGATCTGTACATTGTTTGCCCCCAGTTGGGTAAGCTCTTGAGCCAAAACTTGCTCTAATCCCATAAACGTTTTGGCAATGAGTTCAAATTCCATTATTGTGGTTTGTATGTTAAAAGTGTTTGTTTCAGTCTTTCTTAAACTTCTTAGTGTCGGGCTCCAAATCCTCAGTTACCTGCAATGCAGAGAATGCATCAATGGTCTTGGTCAATGTTTGAGTCAAACTCCTCATACTTATTCAAGCCCGTGTATCAATTATTTTGCCTACAAAATTAGCAATAATAATTTAAAAGTAGATAATTATCTATGTTAAATTGACAATGTTTAAAGATGAATAAAGTAGAGAAGTGAAAAGGTAAAAAGATCGTTTACGGCAATGCCGGTATTTCTTCGTTTTTTCACTTCTTTATTCTTTTATTTTCAATTAACCGTTAATTGCTTTACGAAAAGACGTTAAACAGCGTGCGTTTAACCGTTAAGTGCAGTGCATTTAGATGTCTTTTGTAGAACTGATTATATCTGATTGATTTACAGTAATATACAGGTAATATCTCTTTTGATTTTCAACCTTGAATTATTTTTCGGTGAGTGGGTGTAGCAGTGGAGGATGAACGATGAGAGATAAACGATGAAATCGTGAACTGTAAACCGTTTATATAATAAATACGGTTCTGAATCTTGTCATATAAGAGTGATAAAATAATGAATTGTCAACTTTCAATTGTCGACTCATAACTATTTTCATTTCCGGCGTGCAACTTTCTTTGCCGTTCTGTCGTCTAACATTCAAAAACTTAAAAACAATATGAATATGAAACGATATGTTTTATTTTTCACAGTCGCTGGTTTGTCATTGGGACTCACGTCGTGTTTTCAGAATTGTCGGGCGATGGACAACGGTCCTGTCGTTACCAGCCAGAGAAAGGTCAGTCAGTTTGAAAAAATCGAATCAAGTGTGCCCTATGATGTGTTTTATACACAGGGAGAGAAATGCAGTGTGAAGATTGAAGGTCCCGAAAAGTTGGTGAAACGCATTGCGACCGAGTCAGATGGAACAACGTTGAAGGTGTATTTCCCAATTCGTGAAACATTCCATTTCGGTCGTAACTGCGGTAATGTGGAAATCTTTATAACCTCACCTGATGTGACGAATCTGGTATTACGAGGTTCGGGAACACTCACTGTAAAAGGTAAGATAGATAGCGATACGCTCAATCTTCATCTTCTCGGCAGTGGCGATATGATTGTTCCGGATATCATTTGTGATCGTTTGATTACTTATTTACAAGGTAGCGGTGATCTTACAGTTAAAAAAGCACAGGCCGTTATATCACAGGTGAAGTTATTGGGATCAGGTGATCTGAATGTTGGTCAGCAGAATGTGAGAAATACCAACATCTCTCTTACCGGTTCGGGTGATATTAATATGCGTATGACGGGCTGTAAAGCGGTATCGTGTAAATTGATCGGATCCGGCGATATCAAGTTGACCGGCAACGTGGCGACACTCAACCAATCAGTGACAGGTTCGGGTGATATTGACGTCTCGAATTTAAAGGTGGGACGATAAATTGCAGGCGGGCAGATAGGCCTATATATTTTATTGACTCTGGGCTTATTAAAGTTCAGTCAATAAAACAAAAATGTAATGAAAAGTTTCCCCTTATCATTCAGAATATGTAACTTTGTAGCGCAATAACTGACAAGCAACAATTCTGAATGAAATATGCAATCATTGCAGCAGGTGAAGGCTCTCGTCTGGCTCGTGAAGGTATTTGGGAGCCTAAACCGCTGGTAGAAGTTGGGGGAGAACGACTGATTGATCGGCTGTTTCGGATTTTCACAGCCAATAATGCCGATGAAATCGTTGTAATATGCAATGATCTTACGGCCCTCGTCAGTCAATATTTAGAGAAAATTCAACGCCGTGGTTTAAATGGACTACGCGTTCCTTTGCGGTTCATTGTCAGGACAACGCCGAGTTCGATGCATAGTTTCTTCGAGTTAAGCGGACTTCTTGGCAATGCACCTTTCATATTAACGACTGTTGATACAGTTTTCCGTGAAGAAGAGTTTGCCACTTATGTGGCTGCGTTTGAGCAGACTTTGGCTGACGGGAAAGACGGTCTTATGGGCGTGACAGGCTTTATCGACGATGAGAAACCGCTTTATGTGGCAACCGATGAAGCGCTCAATGTCACGGGATTCTATGATGATAAGGTGCAGAACTGCTGTTATGTCTCGGGTGGAATTTATGGACTGGGCCCTGATGCAGTGGAGACACTGCAGCGATGTATAGCCAACGGCGAGAGCCGGATGCGTAATTTTCAGCGCGGATTGATCAGAGATGGTCGCCGACTGAGGGCTTATCCTTTCAGTAAAGTGTTGGATATTGATCACGCGGATGATATTTCGAAAGCCGAAAGATTCTTAATCGAACTGTGAGCGGATGCGATCCGGGAGAAGAATTATTGCCGTGAGGCGGACTGAGAGATTCTCACCTAACTCCGTGGAGAATGACCGTGCCATCTTGCAGGCTGTTATCGATCGGCTGGGTAGTGACATCCCGATGATTGACGAGGAAAGACTTACGACCGCAACGACCGCTGACGTTTTTCTGTCTATGGGTAGATTGCCTCGCACAACAGCTTTGTTGCGTAAACAGGAAGCAAGTGGGGCCATAGTCATTAACCGTAGTGTGGGCGTAGAAAACTGTGTGCGGAGTCGGCTTGATGCGCTGATGCGCGCTGAGAATTATCCAATGCCGCCGCTGACGAGTCGTTCTGGCTATTGGCTTAAACGCGGAGATGCAGCGGCAGAGTGTGCTGACGATGTTGTGTTTTGTCGTGATGAGACTGCTTTGGAGATTGCTCGTAGGTCGTTTGCGGACCGCGGTGTGGTAGATGTTGTAGTGAGTTCGAATGTTGAAGGCGATTTAGTGAAATTCTATGCAGTATCCGGCGGCTTTTTCCGTTATTATTATCCGAGTGACGATGGGCAATTTAAGTTTGCCGTTGAACGACATAACGGACCCGCACATCACTATGCTTTCGATGTCGATAGATTACAAAGAATAGTGGATCGACTGGCCCATCGTATCGAAATTGACGTCTATGGCGGTGATGTGATCATCGATGCGAACGGACAAATGTATATCATTGATTTCAATGATTGGCCCAGTTTCTCACGCTGTCGTGATGCTGCAGCCGAAGCCATTGTGAATGATTTAAGTACGAAATGAGTAAATTCAACGATCTGTTACAGGCCTCTTTCAAGTCGGTTGATACCGAAGAGTGGCTTGATGTACACTTCACGCGTCCCATTGGATTGGTATTTGCGTTGTTGTGGAACAGACTTGGAGTGCATCCCAACGTGATAACCATTCTCTCGATTTTCCTTGGTGTGGGGGCGGGTGTAATGTTTTATTACACTGATTTTGTGCACAATATTCTGGGTGTAGTGCTGTTGATGTTGGCTAATTTTTGTGATTCGACCGACGGACAGATGGCTCGGCTTACAGGAAAGAAGACACTTGTGGGACGGATTTTAGATGGATTTTCGGGAGATGTATGGTTTTTCGCCATCTATGTGGCTATCTGTCTGCGGTTGCAAGGGCAACAGATGCCGGGCACCGATATCCATTGGGGTGTGTGGATATGGTTGTTGGCTGTCGTGGCAGGCTTGTTTTGCCATTCGCCTCAAAGTTCGTTGAGTGATTATTATAGACAAATCCACCTCTATTTCTTGAAAGGAAAGGCAGGTAGCGAACTTGATAATTCGGCCCAGCAACGTGCTATCTATGATAGTTTGGCCAAAAGAGCGCTTCTCGCCCGTGCTTTTTATTACAACTATTCGAACTATTGCAAGAGTCAAGAGCGACGTACTCCCCGGTTTCAGAAATTCTTCTCGGCTTTTAAAGTCAAGTATTCCAATATAGAAGACGCACCGGATGAGCTGCGCAAACGTTTTTTGGACGGCAGTCGTCCATTGATGAAGTACACCAATATACTTACGTTCAACGTGCGAGCTATTTGTATTTATATGACGTGTCTGCTCAATTTCCCGTGGATTTACTTGCTCATCGAGATGACAGTGATGAATATTCTCTATGTCTATATGCGTAAACAACACGAGGCTTTGTGTGTTTCGTTAAGTCGGGAGGTACTATGATCAAAGGGTATCTGTTCGATTACGGCGGCACATTAGACACGGCCGGCTGCCACTGGGGACAAATGTTGTGGCACGCTTATGAGCGACAGCGGATACCGATAACTAATGAACAGTTTCGAGAAGCCTATATTTACGGTGAGAGGACATTGGGGCGGGCACCCATTATACAACCTGATTACAGCTTTTGGAAGACACTCGACATTAAGATTCGCCTCGAAATGGAACATCTCTGTACGCAAGGTGCGTGGGAAGCGGACGAGCGTGAGTTTGCTACGAGACATCAAGCCGTACTTGACGATGTGTATCAGCGAGTGCAGGAGATAACCGCCCACAGTTGCGAAGTATTGCAACGGCTTGGCGACCATTATCCGATGGTACTCGTAAGTAATTTTTATGGCAATATAAAAAAGGTATTGCAGGAGTTCGGTTTCGACTCGCTCTTTAAACAAGTGGTCGAGTCGACCGTCGTGGGGGTTCGCAAACCTGATCCTCGTATATTCTTATTGGGTGTGAAAGCATTAGGTTTTCAACCGACAGAAGTGGCCGTGGTGGGTGACAGTTTATATAAAGATATCGGACCGGCACGGCAGATTGGGTGCCATACAATATGGTTTCGGGGTGAAGGATGGAGCGTGCAAAAGAGCGACGAGATTATCCCCGACCGTGTGATTACAGATTTATCGCAAATAGGATAACAGATGAAAAGATTGTTCAGGATATACATTACATTGTTGATTTGCGCGTTACCGGTGTCGGTCTCGGCGCAAACGATAACGGGCATTGTGACCGATGCGCAGACCGGCGATACACTGGCATTTCCCAGTGCGTCATATCACGGACATCAGGTGGCCGTTAGTGGCAATGGGTCGGGGCGATTCTCCATTGTGAAACACGTGGGATGGGTGCTCACAATCAGTTCAGTAGGATATAAATCTCAGTCAATTGTGGTACAGGAAAGTACACCCGACATAATGAATGTGCGCTTGAAATCGGATACGAAACAGTTGGCCGAGGTGGTGATCAAGCAAAAACGCGGCAAGTATTCACGTAAGAACAATCCTGCTGTGGAGTTGATGCGCCGTGTGATAGCCGCTAAGAAACGGACCGACTTAGATAATCACGACTTCTATCAATATAATAAGTATCAGAAACTGACGCTCGCTTTCAATGGCATTACACCTCAAGATTTGGACAGTGGACTAATCAGTAAACACAAATGGATGGCCAGTCAGATCGAGCTTTGCCCCTATAACAATAAACTGATATTGCCCGTTTCGGTAGACGAAACTGTCACACGCCATCTCTATCGTAAGAATCCACGGTCTAAAAAAGATATTATTACGGGGCAGAACACTACGGGCATCAATCAATTGATACAGACAGGGGACATCCTTAACACAATGATGAAAGATGTTTTCACGGATGTCGACATCTATGATGATCAAATCCGGCTACTGCAATATCCTTTTACGAGTCCTATCGGTAAAGATGCTATCGGCTTTTATCGCTATTATATTGAAGATACTGTGTATGTAGGTCAAGACCGTTGTTATCATTTGCAGTTTCTTCCGAATAATCAACAGGACTTCGGTTTCAGTGGAGAACTTTATATTTTAGCTGACAGCACACTGCATGTAAAGCAATGTAACCTGCGCCTTCCTAAGAAAAGCGATGTTAACTTTGTTGAAAATTTACAGGTAAAGCAAACTTATACCCGACTTCCCGGTGGCGAGTGGGTGTTGACGGTAGATGATATGATAGTCGAATTGTCTGTGGCGAAATTCCTGCAAAAGTTGATCGTTATCCGCACTACGCGTCTTAACGATTATGCTTTTGATGTATTGCCACATAAACTCTTTAAAGGAAAGGCCCGTGAACGTTACGAAGCCGATGCAATGATGCGTGATGAGGCTTTTTGGGACAGATATAGAACGGTTGAGTTGACTAAAAGCGAGTTGTCGATGAACGAGTTTGTTCATCGTATCGAGCAACTCAAAGGCTTCAAATACATTATCTTTGGGGCTAAGGCTTTGATCGAGAATTTTGTGGAAACAGGCTCTCCCAAGCATCCCAGTAAGGTGGATATCGGACCGATCAATACGATTATTACACGTAATTTTATCGATGGATTCCGCACGAGAGTCAGTGCACAGACTACCGCTAATCTCAATCCACACTGGTTTTTAAGCGGCTATTACGCACACGGTTGGGGTAGTCGTAAAGACTATTACAAAGCTGAACTTACTTATTCGTTTAATAAAAAGGAGTATCTTCCGCGTGAGTTTCCCAAACGCACGCTTACTTTTACATCCACGTATGACATCACTTCGCCCTCGGATAAATTCGTTCATACAGACAAGGACAATGTCTTTACAGCTTTGAAATGGGCCAAGGTGGACAAAATGATGTTCTACAATCGGCAACAACTCGCATTTGAGCGTGAGGAAGAGTGGGGCTTTAAGACGATGTTGAGTTTGAAAACAGAGGCTAATGAAGCAGCAGGTACGTTGTTTTTCCAACCTTTAAAGAATCCCGATCCACGGCTTTCGGATCTTATCTCTAATCTCTCCGATTTGGAGGCAGGCAGACTTTTGCATAACGGTAAGATTCGAACAACCGAGCTGAAACTGAAATTCGAGATTTCACCGGGCCGTACTTATATCAATACCAAGCAGCGTCGGATTCCGATTAACCTCGATGCACCTGTCTTCAGTATTTCGCATACGATGGGATTCAAAGGTCTTTTGGGCGGCGAATACGATTATAACGTGACCGAATTGGGCGTTTACAAGCGCTTTTGGCTGAACAGTTGGGGGAAGGTAGATACCCGAATCAAAGCCGGGGCACAATGGAATAAGGTGCCGTTCCCGCTTTTGATCATGCCTGCGGCAAATCTTTCTTACATCGTTAATGAAGAATCTTTCGGACTGATTAACAATATGGAGTTTCTCAATGACCGCTATGCCAGTATGGAAATGGAGTGGGATTTGAACGGAAAACTGTTCAATCGTATTCCGCTTCTGAAGAAACTGAAATGGCGCGAACTTTTGGGTGTCCGTTGTTTGTGGGGACATCTTACCGATAAAAACAACCCCACACTTGCACAAAATGCCTCAGATGGTGTGCTGATGCAGTTCCCTGACGGTTGCAATGTGATGGATCCACACCGCCCCTACGTTGAATTAGTAGCCGGTATACATAACATTTTTAAGATTCTTCACGTCGAATATGTGCGGCGAATGACCTATAACAACTTACCCACAGCACATAAACACGGTGTCCGACTGATGATGAGCGTTACGTTCTGATAATGGACAGCGAGACTCTTATTTCTCTCCGTGTTTCAGAAATATGATATCTACGTCTTCGGCCGTTATCAGACAACCTTTCGGCAATTCATCAAGTAGAGGTTTGATCGTGGCTAAGTAATCGCGGATTGGGTCTTCGTTATCAATGATTTCTAATGTTACAGGTACTTTTTCTGCGAAATCCCAAAATGAAGGCGCTATATAATCAGACGATGTTCCATAGCCCATTACACCTTTGTAAATGGTCGCTCCTGCAATACCTAACTCCCTTGCTGTGCGTGCTAAATACTCGTAAAGCGGTTCGCGTTTGTATCTGTCAGTGTTGCTCACATAAATTCTCAGCCGTTTGGCTCTGTTGTTTATTTCCATAGCATATTTTTGGGGTATTACGCCAACGTATAAATCAGGATGTGATACGTCAGTCTTGCGTGTAGAATCCTATTGTTCATCGGTGTTGAACACGAAGACTGACGCACTTGGTTTCATCTATTTCATTTTCGTTTGCTTGATTTTCTCTACATAAGCATCAATAACAGCCACGGCAGTAATGTTGACAATGTCGCGGACAGAGCTCTCGAAGTCAGTGAAATGAATAGGTTTGTTCAGTCCCATTTGAATCGGACCAATAATTTCGGCATCTGCATCCAAGGCTTGAAGCAGCTTATAGCTACCATTGGCACTGCTGATATTGGGAAAAACAAGTGTATTGACGTCGAGCCCTTTGAGGCGGGTGAAAGGATATTTGTCGTCGCGCAGTTCGCGATTGAGGGCGAAGTTTACTTGCATCTCGCCGTCAATGGCTAAATCGGGATACTGTTGCTGCAATTGGGCCACGGCATTGTGTACTTCCAAAGAACTGCCGTGATCGTCGGTTCCGAAGTTGGAATAGCTGATCATTGCAATGTGCGGTTCATCGTTGAAAAAGCGAACAGTGTGCGCACTGAGCCGCGCTACATCAATGAGAACATCCTGGTTGGGATGGCGGTTGATCAGCGTGTCGGCGATATAATAAGTTCCTTTCTTGGTATTGAGAATGTGCATCGTACCGAAGGTTTTGTAATCGGGACGGATACCGATGACTTCTTTGGCCACCTTGATCGTATTGGAATAGCGTGTGTAGAGCCCCGTGATGAATGCATCGGCTTCGCCGGTCTCTACCATCATCATTCCGAAATAGTTGCGTTCGTACATTTTGTCGTAGGCTTCTTGGAAAGTGTAGCCCTGACGAGCGCGTTTTTCAAAAAGATGTTTGGCGAAAGTGGCACGGCGACCCTGCTCTTGATCGGCTCGCATATCAATGATTTGGATATCGCTTAGGTCGAGTTTCAGGCGTTGTGCTTGCCGGCGAATGCGATCGGAATTGCCCAACAGAATAGGAAAACACATTCCTTCTTGCTTGGCTTGTACGGCAGCTTTCATCATTGTGGGATGTCCGCCTTCAGCAAATACCACGCGTTGTGGATGACGCCGAGCCGTATCGTGGAGCTTCTGTGTGAGTTTGGTTTCTTGTCCGAGCATCTGTAAGAGCGTACTCTTATAGGCTTCCCAATCCGTAATCGTGCGACGTGCCACGCCACTTTCTATCGCAGCTTTGGCCACAGCAGCGCTTACCTCTGTAATCAGACGTGGATCAACAGGCTTGGGGATGAAGTATTTCGGACCGAAAGTCAGATCATTGACGTGATAAACATCGTTCACCACATCGGGAACGGGTTGTTTTGCCAATGCGGCAATAGCCTGCACGGCGGCCATTTTCATCTCTTCGTTGATAGCTTTGGCGTGTACATCAAGTGCGCCTCGAAAGATATAGGGAAAGCCAATAACGTTGTTTATCTGGTTGGGATAGTCTGATCTACCTGTCGACATCAACACATCGAGCCGACTATTCACAGCATCTTCGTAAGAGATTTCGGGCACGGGATTGGCCAGGGCGAAGACAATCGGATTCTTGCTCATCGATTTGATCATCTCTTGCGTCAGAATATTGCCTTTTGAAAGGCCAACGAACACATCCGCATTCTTGATGGCCTCTTCGAGCGTATGCACGTCTTGCCGGCTCGTTGCGAATAAAGCCTTCTGTGAAGTCAGTTGCTTTCGCTCTTTCGTAATCACGCCCTTAGAGTCGAGCATTACGATGTTTTCTTTGCGGGCGCCCAGCGCACAATACATCTTTGTACACGAAATGGCTGCTGCCCCAGCTCCGTTGACCACAATTTTTACCTTCCTGATATCCTTTCCCGCCACTTCGAGTGCGTTCTTTAATCCTGCGGCCGAGATGATGGCAGTACCGTGCTGGTCGTCGTGCATCACCGGAATGTCGAGCGTTTTCTTCAATCGCTCCTCAATATAGAAGCATTCAGGAGCCTTGATGTCTTCCAAATTGATGCCGCCGAATGTTGGGGCGATTTTCTCTACGGTCTCGCAGAACTTCTCGGGATCTTTTTCGGCCACCTCGATATCGAAGACATCGATGCCGCCGTAAATCTTAAATAGCAGTCCTTTCCCTTCCATTACGGGCTTGCCGCTCATTGCCCCGATGTCGCCGAGCCCCAAGACTGCTGTTCCATTGCTGATTACGGCCACTAAGTTTCCCTTGTCCGTATATTTGTAAACATCATTGGGCGACTTCTGGATTTCGAGACACGGATAAGCTACTCCGGGCGAATAAGCCAGACTCAGATCCGTTTGTGTATGATAAGGTTTGGTGGGTTTGACTTCGATCTTTCCCGGTCGGCCATTCCGGTGATATTCAAGTGCGGCCTCTTTTGTTACTTGTACCATTTTCGAAATATTTTATTGTCGAATCGCAAAGTTACGAAAAAATGGCTTAACACATCCTTTTTTCATTCTTTTTTGTAACTTTGCACGACAAAAGATTGGGTATGCGGAAAACTGTTACACCGACGAAATATCGCCAAGAGCTGAAAGAGCGCATCTTGAAAACCGCTATGGCAGAGTTTAAGCAGCGTGGGGTCAAAGCGGTAAAGATGGATGATATTGCAAATAAATTATCCATTTCGAAGCGCACATTATATGAGGTTTATGCTAATAAAGAAGACTTACTTCTTGCTGGCTTGCGTCGGGAAGTGGAAGAAGAAGACGAGGCAATGCACTGTTTCTGTGAAAAGCCAGGGCTAAATGTTTTGGAGATATGCATTGAGTTTTTTCATCTCAAAATGCGAAAATTATCCGCCATCAATCCGCTGTTCTTTTCCGAACTGTATAAATACAGTCGAGTGGTGAACTTTTTACAGAAAAAGCACGAGCGGAACGACGAGCACGCAAAGATTATTTTTGCGCGGGGCATCAAGGAGGGAGTGTTTCGCAATGATTTCGATTACGACTTGATGATTCGCCTCAACAATACCGTGATGGCCTATGTTATGGAGGAGCAACTGTATAAAGAATATGGTATGGCAGGTATCTTCCGTAATGTCGTTTTGTTGTTTATGCGTGGTTATTGTACGCTGAAAGGTTTAGAGATTTTAGACCGTTCGTTAGAACGTTGGCCGGCAGATACCAATTACTTCGCTGTTAACGGCTAAATACACGGACCTTTTTTTCGCAAAAGTCCTTTCGCTTTCGACGAAAAATGAGTAGCTTTGCAGTGCTAAATCATATAATATGCATACGAGAGAAGAGAAACTGGAAGCTTTTGGACGTTTGTTGGATGTGCAGGACGAGTTACGCGAAAAATGTCCTTGGGACAGAAAACAGACCAATGAAAGCCTGCGTCCTAACACGATAGAGGAAGTCTTTGAACTGTGTGATGCTTTGTTGAAAGGAGACAAAATACATATCAGGGAAGAGTTGGGAGATGTGCTGGAACACATCATTTTCTATTCGATTATCGGTAGTGAGACCGGAGATTTCGATATTGCTGATATCTGTAATCACGAAGCCGACAAGTTGATTTCACGTCATCCGCATATCTATGGCGATGCGAAAGCCGACAATGTAGAGCAAGTTTTGCAGACATGGGAGCAGATTAAGCAGCTGGAAGAGAATGGATATAGACGTGTGTTGTCGGGTGTTCCCAATGCACTTCCGGCTTTGATCAAAGCTTATCGGATACAGGATAAGGCTCGGAACGTGGGATTCGACTGGCAAGATAAAACCGATGTGTGGGAAAAAGTGCGTGAGGAGTTGGATGAATTGGAGATAGAATTAAAGCGTGGAGACAAGGAGCGGTCTACCCAAGAACTTGGAGATTTCCTGTTCAGTGTCATCAATGCTGCCCGACTTTACCACCTGAATCCTGATAATGCACTTGAACATACCAACCAGAAGTTTATGGTTCGTTTCAATTACGTAGAAGATCAGGCTATCAAGGAGAATAAATCACTGAAAGATATGACGCTGACGGAGATGGATCGGTTATGGAATGAGGCTAAGAAAATGGAAAGAATTTAAATGAAATAAATCAATTGGATATGAAGAAACCAGCTCTTTTGATAGGATTTTGTATTGTACTCTCCGCTTTCTTCGGTTGCAAAGACACCAAGAATACGCAAGGTTCGAGTAATGGCTCGGATAGTTTGGGGGGTAAGGGGGCCTTTGCCGACTCGACCGTTTATGGTGTTTGCGGAGAAGAAACAGCAATGCATACGTTGCAACTTATCACGGATCAGGGTGATACATTGAGCTTCTTGATCAATGCGGACAATGAGGAACGTGTACAGGGCGGTTTGCTTGCAGGCGATCGAATGGCCGTTGTAGCCGGGAAAACAGTCGACGGAGAACGTACGGCGAAAGAAGTCATCAATCTGACAACGTTAATTGGTAAATGGACTAGTCTCGACAAGAATTTTGAGATACAAGAAGGCGGCAACGTAAAATCTTATGTAGAGGCTGAGAACAATCCTTGGACGGTGTGGAAGATATGCAATGGTAAACTGCTGTTGAATAAAGACACGTTCACGATCAATAAGTTGGGAGCCGACAGTTTGTACTTAGAAAATGAGAAAGGTATATTTTCTTTCAAACGCCAAAAGTAACGGTGGAATCATTCAAGGTTCATATTCTGGGATGCGGAAGCGCTTTGCCAACATTACGCCATAATCCGTCCTCACAGTTGATAGAGATTCGTGAGAAGTTTTTTATGGTCGATTGTGGCGAAGGTACACAGATTCAACTGCGCCGTTCTCGTACACATTTCAGTCGGATCAGTGCTGTTTTCATTTCCCATTTGCACGGGGATCATTGTTTCGGACTGATCGGACTGATCTCCACTTTCGGTATGCTGGGACGTACCGCACCGCTACACATTTATGCAACAGCTGAATTCAAACCGATGCTGGATGCCCAAATGGAGATGTTTTGCAGAGGACTTGAGTTTGAAGTCATCTTTCATCCCGTCAGCACTACATTGCATCAAACCGTTTACGAAGATAAAAGTCTCACGGTGGAGACAATCCCTTTGGACCACAGAATTGCCTGCTGCGGATACCTTTTCAGAGAAAAAGGCACATTACCGCACATTCGTCGGGATATGATCGACTTTTACCATATCCCTATCAGTCAAATCAATAACATCAAGAACGGAGCAGATTGGACGACGAACGACGGCGAGGTAATTGTTAACAGTCGACTCACTTATCCCGCAGCAGCTCCTCGTTCTTATGCCTATTGCAGCGATACACGTTATATTCCGACCTTATATAAATTGGTAAAGGGTGCAACACTACTCTATCACGAGGCTACTTACACCACCGAATATACCCGACACGCCAAGCAATATTATCACAGCACCGCTGCCCAAGCTGCTCAAGTGGCCCACGATGCACAAGTCGGTAGGTTGGTATTAGGCCATTACAGTGCTCGGTTTGACGATGAAACTGTACTCTTAAACGAGGCTAAAGCTATCTTTGAAAATACAATTCTATCGAATGAAGGTTTGGTTATTGACGTGAAAGAATAATTTATGTTAACTTAATGGGCAAAGAGTTATTGAGATAGTATCTGTTTTGGAGAAAATCAATTACATTTGCATAGAGTTTCAATAAGGTGCATCGCTTATGATCAGAAATATACTTATAGCAACGTTTTTTGTAACTTTATGGTTCGGAATCCCTGCAACAGCCGAGGCAGAACAAATAATTGAGGTTATGGATAATAATGTTCAGAAGGTCACAATATCCATAACCGAATCGACTTTACACATTACCGGAGCCAATAGTGAAGTTCTTAATGTTTATAACTTAGCAGGTGTTCGTGTGTTAAGTTTTAAAGTCGACGGTGCAGATAAGCATTATGAGCTCAACCTTCCGAAAGGTTGCTATATTCTGAAAATAGGTAAAGTAGTCCGTAAAATATCAATCCGATAGCTCACTTTGAAATCTTTCAGATATTTCTTCTTTTTTGTTTTCGTGGTGTTTACATTAGTATCGTGTCGCGAAAAACAAACAAATCCCAATCATAATTTATCCTTAGCTGCTTATGAAGATATGCAAGTAACCGAATTCAGGATGAATCCACATCTCATACGGGCAGCTATTGGTAGATTGGCTACGGTTGACAAGGACTCTATGACGGCCGACTTCAAAACCAAAAAATACTACTTCCGTCACAGCCCTTTCCTGTGGATAGATCGCCACGGAGTTGATTACAGAGCTGATACATTGCTTGCTTATCTCCGTCAGGTGGATAAAATGGGATTCAGTTCGGAACGATTTCGTGTGCAGCAAATTACACAAGATCTTGACAGATTACGTAGATTGCAAGTCGGTCAGTCTATTAATACGATATTGGCGCGCCTTGAATACAATCTTACCAAAGCTTATCTGCGTTATGTGATAGGGCAACGTTTCGGCTTTGTTAATCCAAAATACGTTTTTAATAGGCTTGACATTTACAAGCAAGATTCGTTAAACATCTCTTATCGTGGTCTTTTTGATATCGGAATGGATCGTCCTGGTCCTAAATTTTACCACACGGCACTGCGCAAGATCAGTGCAGACAGCGTGAGCGAGTATTTAAAAGAAATACAGCCTCGTAATAAGTTGTACCATCGTTTGATAGCAGTGCTTAACAGCAATGATGTTTCTCTTGCCGGAAAAGAAAAACTTTTGTGTAACATCGAGCGATGTCGGTGGCGTTTGAATGACTCTCCCGATCGTCATTCAAAATATGTATGGGTCAATATTCCGTCATTTCATCTGTTGGCAGTAGACAACGACAGCGTACTGTCTATGCGTATCGGATGTGGATCTATGGACACGAAGACCCCACAGTTAACAAGTTCTATCAATCGGATGGATGTCAATCCACAATGGGTTATACCGCGAAGTATTATTGAGCGGGACATCATTCGCCACGCAGGAAATAAAAGATATTTCGACGAACGGAGATTTTTCGTTCGTGAACGGCGCACAGGAAAACGGATAGATATTGCCGGTGTGACTCCTGCGATGCTTCAAAGCAAAGATTATTTAGTTGTCCAGGAAGGTGGCGAAGGCAACTCCTTAGGACGAATCATCTTTCGTTTCAACAACAATTTTTCCGTTTTTCTGCACGACACTTCATCCAAAGACGTTTTCCGTCAGGATAATCGCGGTGTGTCTCACGGTTGTATTCGTATAGAAAAACCGTTTGAATTAGCAGTCTTTTTATTAGATAACAAGGACGCAGAAATCATTAATAAAATTCGTTATTCAATGGAGGCAGATGTCAGCAATATCAGACATCAATCGGAAAATGCGGATAGGAAGTCTCCCAAGAAAGTCTTGGACCGTTCCCGATTGATTGGAAGCCTACCGTTGAAAACACCTGTTCCGTTATTCATTACTTATTATACGATTTATCCATCACCCCAGGGCACATTGCAAGTGTTCAACGATGTATATGGTTTCGATCGTGTAATTTATAATCATCTGCGCAATTACAGATAATCATTCCGATAACATCAGACGAAAACCGTATGCTTGCAAGGTTATCGGATTCTACAACCCGACGACAGACTTTTGCCGAATTGGTATACCGATACCGTGAACCGCTGTATTGGAAAATACACCATATCGTCATTACTCATCCCATTTATCGTGAAATGGTAATCAAGCAGCGTGTACTTTTCGATCAAATGCATCGTTATCATTATATAGATACGTCAGTCGATAAGGCTTGTCAAGAGGCTATACGTATGATGGATGAGAACGATATGGAGATTAAACGATTGCGGCAAGCCCATCACGCGAAGTTTTTGAAAATTCCTTTCAGCGGGTAAAGTGATGAGAGTTATCAAGGCAGAAAATAATTTCATAGGATAGCTTTCAAGCGGATGACTCCTAACATGATGTCCTGATTATTTTCAGGTCAGATTTTGAGCAAATAGCACAGGATTTTAATTTATCATTTACTCGTATATTATTGTAAACCAGATAGATATAGATTGCTTTCTAATTAACCGTTAATTGCCTTGCAACTAACGGTTAATTGCACGCCGTTTAACGGCTTTTTACAGTGTAATTAACAGCATTTCAGAACTTCATTCGATTTTAGGTATATAGTTATAAAAAGATAAACGATGCAAAATGAATGGTGAGACGAACTGTTGTATCCTACCGATGAGCCAAGTTTCAATGCTCATTTATCCATTGTCTGATACTTTCCCGGCCAAAGTCTTGATCGATATCACGTGATGATTTGTTAATAAATAGATATAGAATTTTGTGTTTTCAAATATATTTCATAAATTTGTCGACAAAAGGAGAAACGCTGTTATGGAAAAGATTACCTTAGATAACTTTGAAGCCGAATACATAGACTGTATCGAAGAACAGGAGATTGACAAGTTCGTTTGTCGTGAGATGAGTCGTCAGATTCATCGATATATCAAGGGAATGTCGGGTAGTAAATGTATAATGGAGAAGTTCGAGGAGCGACTCTCAACCCTTTCGTTGCCTGAGAAAGAAGAGGCACTGGCTCGATATATCGATTTGAACCGTAAGGCTATACGCGGTTTGGATTTCAAAATCGTACTGGCCAGGTCAATGGCCAATTACTGCGACACATTTGATTACTTGTTGACGCTGGTCAATAATAAGCGAAAAATGGTGTATTATCTCAACCGAATCAAAGAGAAATACATACGTTTCCACGAAGTCTTCGAGCAAAACGGAAAGTTCGGAATCAAAGATTACAAGGGTGATGTACTCATTCAGCCGCTATATAACTTTCTGCGCACATGTTATGTTTATGTAGATGACTTGAAAGAAATGCCGATTATCGCAGAAAAGGAAGGTAAAGTGGGACTTATCTTACCTGATTATCACGATACGGTGGTGGCTGATTTTATTTACGATGATATCGCATTGCGTGACGAACCGCCCTATTTCGAAGCAACAAAAGACGGCAAGATAATGCTGTTAGATATATAAATCCGATTTAATTATCAACAAACGACAATTTCACAAATGATTCATTTCAGACTGCTGTTGACCACAGCACTCCTCACATTGTGCCTTTCTCATACAAAGGCAAAGATAGACATTGTGCCGATTCCTGAAAAAATGGAATATGGAAATGGGCATTATCAATTCGGAACGAGTATTCGTATTGGCTACACTGACCTTTCATTGAAACCCGCTTCCGAATATTTGGGCAACCATTTGACACAATTGCTTGGTCGGAAAGTAATCACTGTATATAATAATAAAGGTAATGTCCGACTGTCTTTGGACAAGAATTTGCCCAAAGATGGCTATCGTTTAACAATTGATAAGACGGGGATCGACATTCGTGGAAACAACTATTGCGGTGTAATCTCGGCCATTGCCACAATTCGTCAGATGTCTTTTAAAACGCAATTGCCGTACATCCACATCACGGATGCACCACATTTCGAGTGGCGCGGATTTATGTTGGATTGCTCACGACATTTCTTTTCCAAGGCTGAAGTCAAAGAGTTGATCGACTTGATGGCGCTTTATAAACTGAATCGGTTTCATTGGCATCTGACAGATGATCAAGGATGGCGCGTTGAAATCAAACGTTATCCATTATTGACAAGCAAAGGATCGTGGCGGAAGTATAATGATCAGGATCGCGTCTGCCTTCAAAGGGCTATTCAGGAAGACAATCCCGACCTATTGCTTCCAGCCTCGAAAAAACGTGTTGAGGGTACGGATACCCTGTATGGAGGATACTATACACAGACTGATGTCCGTGAAGTCGTAGCTTATGCGAAGCAACGCGGCGTCGAGATTGTACCCGAAGTAGATATGCCCGGTCATTTTTTGAGTGCTGTTTCCAATTATCCGGGACTCTCTTGTTTTGATACAGTAGGGTGGGGAAAGACTTTTTCGTCGCCCATTTGTCCGGGAAAAGATAGTGCATTAGAATTCTGTCGTAATGTATGGAAAGAACTTTTCGACCTTTTTCCGTATGAATACGTTCACATCGGAGGCGATGAAGTGGAGAAGATTAACTGGAAGAAGTGTCCCGACTGTCAACATCGCATCGCAGAAAAAGGATTGAAAAACGAAGAGGAATTGCAGTCGTGGTTCATCCACCAGATGGAAAACTATTTCAATGCAAACGGTAAGAAAATGATCGGTTGGGATGAGATAACAGAGGGTGGATTGTCAAAGACCGCCACAGTGACGTGGTGGCGCACGTGGGCTCCTAATGTTGTGAAAGACGTTACGGCACAAGGAAACGATGTTATTTATTGTCCTAATGCAGAAATGTATATCGATTATCCCGAGCAAAAGGCCAGTGTGCGGAAGATTTATGAGTATAATCTGTTGCCGCCTGGACTGACCCCGTCGCAGAAATCACACGTTAAAGGCGTTCAGGCCAACCTTTGGACAGAGTGGGTACCTACTCGTAATCGGATGCTTTATATGTATTTCCCACGTATGATTGCATTGGCAGAACTTAGTTGGAGCCGTCCCGAACGAATGGATTATGTAGATTTCAGTCGTAGATTGCTTTATCAATTCAATATTTTGAATCGAATGGAGATTCCATACCGCATTCCTGAGATAGACGGATTTCACAATGTAGCAGCATTTGTCAAACAAGGTACACTCAAAGTAACATGCGCCGATCCGACAGCTATTGTCAGATATACAATCGATGGCAGCTTCCCGACTGTAAAATCACCGCAATTTACAAATCCGATTACTGTGGATGAGACTACACATTTCATTCTCCGACCATTTGGTAAAAATGGAAGGGCGGGTGAAATAGTCAAGGCTGATTTCGTCAAGCAAGGGTATTTGGAACCGGTTTCCATACAAGGGGATTTGAAATCAGGGCTGAAAGCTGATTGGTACGAGTTCTCAGGCGTAACGTGTAAACATATCGGTAAGGCGCCGTTCAATGCTTCTTATCAAGTAGATGATGTAAGAATTCCTACTAATGTAAAAGGAAATATTGGGCTGATCATTACTGGTTATATCAAAGTTCCTACCGATGACATTTACACTTTTGCATTGTTGAGCGACGATGGGAGTTGGTTGAAGATAGACGGTAATATGGTAGTAAACCAAGATCGAGAGCAGTCGCCCCACGAGGAAGTTTGTCAACAAGCCTTAAAAGCGGGTTTCCACAAATTTGAAGTGCGCTATTTCGATCATAACGGAGGGCAACTCCGTCTCAATGTTTATGGTCAAGATGGCAAGCGTCTTCATCCTTCTGACATCTATTTTTGCACAAAATAAGAATTTACTTATAGTTGATCAAATATAAAAGGCTTCGTCTCCGATGTGAGATGAAGCCTTCTTATTTTACGATTAGCTGTTGGATTAGTTTGGTTTGAATTTATTTTGCATTCCGTCTGATTTATCGTACCTTTGCATTCAAATTTGAAGCGAACTAATGGGAAAAGTTATATTAACGGGCGATCGCCCCACTGGAAAGTTGCATTTGGGACATTATGTAGGGTCGTTGCGGCGCAGAGTGCAGCTGCAAAACGCGGGCGACTACGACCGGATGTTTGTGTTTATGGCTGATGTACAGGCTTTAACCGACAATGCCGATAATCCCGAGAAAATCAGGCAGAATATTGTTGAAGTAGCACTCGATTATCTTGCGGCCGGATTAGACCCCGAAAAATGCACATTCTTTATGCAAAGTCAGATCCCGGAATTAGCCGAACTTACCGTTTATCTGATGAATCTTGTAACGGTTTCACGCGTGCAACGCAATCCAACTGTCAAGACTGAGATCAAGATGCGTAATTTCGAGGCCAACATCCCGTTAGGTTTCTTCTGCTATCCGGTAAGTCAGGCGGCCGACATCACACTCTTTAAGAGTACCACTATACCTGCGGGTGAAGATCAGGAACCGATGATCGAGTTGACCCGTGAGTTAGTGCGTCATTTCAACAGCACGTATGGTGACGTGTTAGTAGAACCGAATATTGTACTGCCTGACAATCAAGCATCAATGCGTTTACCTGGAACCGACGGTAAGGCAAAGATGAGCAAGAGTCTTGGTAACTGCATTTATTTGAGTGATTCGGCTGAAGACGTGTGGCAAAGTGTGCGTAGTATGTATACCGATCCTGATCATTTGAGAGTAGATGACCCTGGTAAAGTAGAAGGAAATATGGTGTTTACCTATCTTGATGCATTCTGCCAACCTGAAGACTTTGCCGAGTTCTGGCCTGAATATCAAAGTCTAGATGAGCTTAAAGCGCATTATCGTCACGGCGGATTGGGTGATATGAAATGCAAGAAGTTTCTCAATAGTGTTCTTAATAAAATGCTTGAACCGATGCGTTTGCGTCGTCGTGAGTTCGAGCAAGATATTCCTGAGATATTCAATATACTGCGCAAAGGCACAGAACAGGCTCGTGCCGTGGCTGCACAGACGATGGATGAGGTGCGTCGTGCTATGCAAATCGATTATTTCAACGATGCCGAGCTGATTCGCCAACAAAGCGAGAAGTTTTGCAGCAAGTAAATATCGCACGGTTGTAACATCGGGTTTGCATATCGAAGTATCAGGAATGAAAATTCCATAGATGGCCTGATCGATACCGACTTTTACCGAATAAAAATTTCATAATATCGATTTTTGACATTATCTTTGCAACGTATTCAACGAATTATTTAAATAAATAGTAATTATGGTAATTGAAAAAGTTCACGCAAGAGAAATTCTTGATTCAAGAGGTAACCCCACAGTTGAAGTAGAAGTAACATTGGATAACGGTGTGATGGGGCGTGCTAGCGTTCCCTCCGGAGCTTCAACCGGTGAGAACGAAGCGCTTGAACTCCGCGACGGAGACAAGAATCGTTTCGGCGGTAAGGGTGTATTGAAAGCTGTTGAGAATGTAAATAATATCATCGCACCCGCTTTGAAAGGTTGTTGTGTACTCCAACAACGCTCTATCGACTACAAGATGCTCGAACTCGATGGCACTCCCACCAAGAGCAAGCTCGGTGCTAATGCCATCCTTGGTGTATCTTTGGCTGTTGCGCAAACAGCTGCCAAAGCACTCAATATTCCTCTTTATCGTTATATCGGCGGTACAAATACCTATGTTTTGCCTGTTCCGATGATGAATATTATCAATGGCGGTGCTCACTCAGACGCTCCGATCGCTTTCCAAGAGTTTATGATTCGTCCGGTAGGTGCCAAGAATGAGCGCGAAGCAATCCGTATGGGCGCTGAAGTTTTCCACGCATTGGCTAAAAACTTAAAGAAACGTGGTCTCTCAACAGCCGTTGGTGACGAAGGTGGTTTTGCTCCGAAGTTCGACGGAATAGAAGATGCGCTCGACTCGATCATTACTTCTATCAAAGACGCTGGCTATGAACCGGGTAAAGATGTCAAGATTGCGATGGACTGTGCAGCCAGTGAATTTGCTGTATGTGAGAACGGAAAGTGGTTCTATGACTATCGCCAGCTGAAGAACGGAATGCCGAAAGATCCTAACGGTAAAAAGCTCACGGCCGACGAACAGATTGCTTATCTCGAGCATCTGATCACGAAATATCCGATTGACTCAATTGAGGATGGACTCGATGAGAATGATTGGGAGAACTGGGTGAAACTCACCAGCACTATCGGCGACCGTTGCCAATTGGTTGGAGACGACCTCTTTGTAACCAATGTGAAGTTCTTGGAAAAGGGTATTAAGATGGGAGCAGCCAACTCTATTCTGATTAAGGTAAATCAAATCGGTTCGCTCACCGAGACACTTGAAGCCATTGAGATGGCTCACCGCCACGGTTATACTACCGTGACATCTCACCGTTCGGGCGAGACCGAGGACACAACGATTGCTGACATTGCTGTTGCAACTAACTCGGGACAGATTAAGACCGGTTCGATGAGCCGTACCGACCGTATGGCTAAATATAACCAGCTGATCCGTATCGAAGAAGAACTCGGCGGCGTTGCAGGTTATGGTTATGCCAAACTGAGATAAGTTTTATTGTATATTATAAATGAAAGGCCGCCGCAAAATCATTTGCGGCGGCCTTTTTACTTTATTACTTATTTCCTATTATTTCTTTCTATATATTGATTTCATCTTAATTTCTCTTGTTTTTGCTTTTTCGTTCCAATTTCGGGATATTTACTTTTTGTCCCACTCGGAGCTTTTTAATGTTTGGGTTGACTGCCTCAATATAACAGTCCATTCCTGCCCCTAAATTTATACGACTGATATCGCTTAATGTCTGACCTGCTCGTACAGTGACGGTAGTTGCTATACCAACAATACGATAGGCACCTGTCTGAATACGAATATCACGATTGTATTTTACAAATGCAGAATCTTTAGTCTTACGTTGCTGTTCGCCGACTTGTTGTTCCGGTTGTTGCCGAATTGTTGTTCGAGATATCAGTTCATTCGTGATTACTTTTCGTGTAGAACGAACAGGTTTTATTGTCGAGATAGAGACGCTTGATGACTGGTTAACCTGTTTCAGTCGATTCACCATATAGTTTACAGAAATAGCAGCACCTATTAAAAACAGAATGAAACAGATCATTAGTCCATAAGCTAATCGAGAATTTCGTCGAAGTTGTGAAGATAATTCATCAATTCGCATATTTAATTCTGATATATCAGGCTCATATTTGTTGATTCCTTGTGCCTCTTCTTCTATCACAGACTCATCATTTTTATTTACAGGTATAGTTGCCTCACTTACGGGTTCCTGTATTTCAATGAACGGCGTTTGTTCAAGAGATTCCATAGAAGATTCTTTTGCACAAACATCTGTAAGCACCTTATCATCTGTTTCGGATATATCATTCAGCTGCGTTAGATCATTCATCGACAACCGTATTTGAGAAGATGATTTTTGCACAGATACCGGTTGTGATTCTTCTTTAATTTCTTCTATCCTTTCCTCTGGTCCTATCTCTTCCAAATTACTATGCAGAGATACTGTTTCAAATTGTGAGAAAGGCCGGTTTACCAAGTCGCGCATCGCTGTGTCGGGTATGAATGAGATTTTGTCTCGACTGTTGATTATAATTCGTTCGCCCGTATTAACGTCAACACTTTCACGCGCATTCATCACTGATAATTTGAATATGCCCAGGCCCTTAATCTTGACTTGTTTGTCAGATTGCAATCCATCGGTCAGCACATCAAACATACTACTGATGAATGACATGGCATCATCTGCTGATAAACCGTGTTTATCGGCAATGTCCATAGCAAAGTCTAAGATATTCTGTTTACTCATCTGCACCTCCTCCATTCTTTAACCGAGCCTTGACAGATGCTGTCGGCTTGAAAATCAGTACGAGTTTAGGTGGAACCAGCATTCGTTGTTGTGTTGCCGGATTGACTACAATACGCTCTAAACGCTTCTTTACCTCGAAAGAACCGAATCCCGACACAGCTACACTATTTCCTTCGCAGAATGTATCGCCCATTTTGTCGACAATCGCACGCACCAACCGCTGCGTGTCAGCTTGTGTATAACCGCTGCGTTGTGATAGTTCGGCTATAAAGTCTTTATTATTCATACCACCTCTCCATATAAATCAAATTCTTCACTCGCTGTAATTCGTACGTCGTAAAAGTTTCCCTTGCGCAGCGGTCGTATTGTAGAAATCAAGACTTCGGGATCAACTTCGGGTGAACAAAACTCCGTCCGTCCGATATAATAGTCGCCTTCTTTGCGATCGATGATTACTTTCATCACCTGTCCTACTTTCTCGGCTTCTATTTCGGTACTGATTTCCTGCTGCAATTCCATCAATCGATCCAAACGCTGTTGTTTTACTGCTTCGGGCACATCATCCTCGAAATGTTCGGCACTGTATGTTCCCTCTTCCGCAGAATAGGTAAAGGCTCCCATTCGTTCGAATCTTGCCCAACGTACAAATTCCATCAACTCCTCAAAGTCTGCCTCGGTCTCACCGGGAAAGCCCACCAACAGCGTTGTGCGCAAATGAATACCGGGAACAGCTGCCCGAATCTTCTCAATCAACGATATCGTTTCGGCTTTGCTGACGTGCCGTTGCATACGTCGTAAAACCGGGTCGGCAATATGCTGAAAAGCGATGTCTAAATACTTACACACATTGGGCTGCTCGCGAATCACATCCAAAAGTGCCAATGGAAACTGGTTGGGATAAGCATAATGCAGACGAATCCACTTTACGCCTTTTATATCAGCCATCTTGCTTACGAGCTCGGCAATGCGACGTTTGCCGTCGATATCAGCACCGTAATAAGTCAACTCCTGTGCTATCACTTGTAACTCCTTTACACCGCCGACTACCAATTCCCGCACTTCCTGTAAGATCTCGTCTTGCGGCCGACTATGATGCTTACCCACAATCAGCGGTATTGCACAATAGGCACAATGCCTATCACATCCTTCACTGATTTTCAGATAGGCATAATGTCGCGGTGTAGTAAGGCTCCGCCTACCGTCACATACGGCCACATCAGCCTTACCAAGGTCGTTGAGCAATAGTTTATAATTGAATTTCCCATAGAATTTGTCTACCTGCGGAATCTCCTCCTCCAACTCTTTTTGATAACGCTGCGACAAGCATCCCATTACATAGAGACGCTTGAGCCGGCCTTCCTCCTTGGCCTTTGCAAATGCCAAAATAGTGTTGATACTTTCCTCCTTTGCACTCTCAATGAATCCGCACGTGTTGATGACGGCTATCTCGCCTTGCGGTAACTTGCTGTCGTGCGTGCAATGATAGCCATTGGCTTCAAACTGCCGCATCAGCAGTTCGCTGTCTACAAGATTTTTCGAGCAGCCCATCGTAATAATATCTACCTGATTCTTTCTCATCTACACATTGAAAAGCGAATCTACGAATTGTCGTTTATTGAAAAGTTGGAGGTCTTCCATTCCTTCGCCCAAGCCGATATACTTTACTGGTACTTTCAGTTGGTCGCTGATACCGATTACGACACCGCCTTTGGCCGTTCCGTCGAGTTTTGTAATAGCCAATGAAGTGATTTGTGTCACTGCGGCAAACTGTTTAGCCTGTTCGAAAGCATTCTGTCCTGTCGACCCATCCAATACAAGCATAATCTCGTCGGGAGCTTCGGGTAATACCTTCTTCATTACATCCTTGATCTTTTTTAGCTCATTCATCAAGCTGATCTTATTGTGTAATCTACCTGCCGTATCAATCAATACCACATCAGCACCGTTGGCCTTGGCCGAACTCAGCGTGTCGAAAGCCACCGAAGCGGGATCGCTCCCCATCTGTTGTTTGATTACCGGCACGCCCACACGCTCGCCCCAAATACTGATTTGCTCAACGGCTGCTGCTCTGAACGTATCGGCAGCACCCAAGAACACTTTCTTGCCAGCTTTCTTAAACTGATAAGCCAGCTTACCGATTGTTGTCGTTTTTCCTACGCCATTCACACCAACGACGAGAATTACATAAGGTTTGTGGTCGGCCGGGAGGTCCCAATTCTCATTGTCGTCACTGTTGTTTTCGGCTAATAGCGCCGCTATCTCGTCGCGCAGAATTCCATTCAATTCCGATGTCGATACATATTTATCGCGAGCCACCCGTGTTTCGATTCGCTCAATCACCTTCAGCGTTGTCTCCACGCCTACGTCGCTCGTGATTAACACCTCCTCCAAGTTGTCTAAAACACTGTCATCTACCTTGGATTTACCGACAATTGCGCGGCTCAGTTTATCGAAAACGCTTTGTTTGGTTTTCTCTAATCCGCGATCAAGCGTTTCTTTCTTGCTCTTATTAAAAAGTCCGAAAATACCCATAGTCCGTTTATTTTCCCGCAAAGTTAGGGATAAAAAATGAGAAAAGATGGCTTAACGCTAAATATTTTACGGTTTAAGATTATACCCGTATTTCTCTTCCGGACAACCGCTATGGTCGCGACGAGAGGGCGGAATTTATAGTAACGGAGTTACGACAAACACAGTAACAGAGTAACGGCAAACAATGTGATGGAATAGTGATGAATATTGTAACTATAAATTCGGCTAATTCAAATAAGCACTCGTATTTCTGTCAATGAGAGGTATAGGACTTGTAGGGCAGAAGTCCTATACCTCTCATCGACCATAATAAAAATTAATCTTGCAAATATATTTATTCAATATTAAGACTACTGACGTCTGTTTAATTGCTAATTGGTTTAGCGGTAAGTCAATTATTTTAGAATTTAAAAGGCTTAAAGGTTTCAGCTTCCAATCACTTAGGAAATTACAAGCTAAATTCTCTATCAGAATCAATCCTTACTACTGAACAAAGATGCTGCACGAACACGTGACAATGTTTCTGGCGTCATTTGCAAATAGCTGGCTATATACACTAACGGTGCACGCAATACGACTTGGGGCATCAGTTTACACAACTTTTTATAACGATCCTGTGCAGACTCAAAACGAACAAGGTCCGCGTGTACTTGCGAAAGAATGAGACTCTCTTCGAGAATCTTGCGATAAAGAATCTGAATATTGACATTATGCAGAGCCACCTGCTCCAAACGCTGTTTCGGAAGGGCATAAATGATGGTCGGTTCCAGGGCTTCTACCAATAGATGCGTGGGCTCTTCACGGAACAGACTTTCGATGCACATCACGATTGTGTTCTCTACACCGAGATGTTCGGTTAATTCCTTGTCATTCTTATAATAAAACTGGCGCAAGAGGCCTTTGTCGATATAATAAATGTTCTTACACACCTCGCCTTCGTTCAAGACCATTGCACCCTTGGCAAATTTCATCGGCACAAGAATACTTTCCAGCAAATCGAGCTCGTCGTGAGTCATTGTGCTGTATTTACGTGCCAACTCTCGCGCAATATCGCGCGTTGTATTTATCATTCCTTTCATACCTTTATACCTTTTGTCTGATTAATCGAGTTTAAGCACGGCAAGGAACGCTTTTTGCGGAACTTCGACATTGCCTATTTGCTTCATCCGTTTTTTACCTTTCTTCTGTTTTTCGAGCAGCTTCCGCTTACGACTGACATCGCCTCCATAACATTTCGCTGTGACATCCTTTCGCACGCACTTGATAGTTTCGCGTGCAATAATTTTTGCACCGATTGCAGCCTGTATGGCAATATCGAACTGTTGACGTGGAATTAAATCTTTCAGTTTCTCACACATTCGTCGACCGAATGTCACAGCGTTGTCTTGATGTGTCAATGTGGACAGCGCATCTACTGGCTCACCGTTAAGCAGAATATCGAGTTTAGCTAACTTAGACGGTCGGAAACTGTCAATGTGATAGTCGAACGAGGCGTAGCCTTTTGAGATGGATTTCAATTTGTCATAAAAATCAATGACAATCTCGCCCAAGGGGAGCATAAAATGCAGCTCTACACGATTGCCGCTCACATATTCTTGCTTGATCAACTCGCCGCGTTTGTCGAGGCAGAGCTTCATAATCGGTCCAATAAACGACGATGCGGTGATAATCGAAGCACGGATATAAGGTTCTTCGATATGGTCGATCATCGTCTGATCGGGTAATCCTGACGGATTGTGTACTTCTTTCTCATTCCCTTGTTTGTCATATACCATATAAGAGACGTTGGGAACAGTGGTGATAACGTCCATATTGAATTCGCGATCCAGGCGTTCTTGTACAATCTCCATATGTAAAAGACCGAGGAATCCACAACGAAACCCGAACCCCAAAGCTACCGACGATTCAGGCGAGAAAGTAAGTGAGGCATCATTCAGCTGTAACTTCTCTAATGATGCGCGCAAATTCTCATAGTCAGACGGATCGATGGGGTAGACGCCGGCAAATACCATCGGCTTCACTTCTTGAAAACCGGCAATGGCTACTGTGCAAGGACGCGCCACGTGTGTTATCGTATCACCAACTTTTACCTCTTTAGCGTCCTTGATTCCGCTGATAATGTAACCTACTTCGCCCGTCGTCATCTCATTTTTAGGAATCATATCCATTTTCAGTACACCTACTTCGTCGGCGTCATATTCCATCCCCGTATTGAAAAACTTTACCTTATCTCCTTTACGGATACTTCCATTTTCAATCTTAAAATAAGCAATGATACCGCGAAAACTGTTGAATACAGAGTCAAAGATCAACGCCTGCAAGGGTGCATTGGGATCGCCAACGGGGTGCGGAATCCGTTTAATTACGGCCTCTAAAATATCCGACACACCTTCGCCCGTCTTTCCTGATGCTCTAATGATATCAGTCCGATCGCAACCGAGCAAGTCGATGATCTCATCTTCTACTTCATCGGGCATTGCACTGGGCATATCAATTTTGTTGATCACCGGAATAATTTCCAAATCGTGGTCAATCGCCATATAAAGGTTAGAGATGGTCTGTGCCTGCACGCCTTGTGTGGCATCCACGACAAGCAAAGCTCCCTCACAAGCAGCGATACTCCGCGATACCTCATAAGAAAAATCCACGTGTCCCGGGGTATCGATTAGATTCAGAATATATTTCTCTCCGTCAAGCGTGTGTTCCATCTGAATGGCGTGGCTTTTGATAGTGATGCCGCGTTCGCGTTCCAAATCCATATCATCCAGCATTTGTCCTTCCGTTACCTGGATAGTCTGCGTATATTCCAGCAGACGGTCAGCGATGGTGGATTTACCATGATCAATATGGGCAATGATGCAGAAGTTTCGTATATTGTTCATTTACTTTCTCTCAATATGAATGCACAAAGATACGAAAAAAGCTGTATATATGGCATCCTTGCTCCGATGATTTCCTTTATTAAATAAAATAAAATGTAAAATGGCACCTTTTATACAGACTTTCTATACTTCTTCTATATGAGAACGATATGAAAATCGTACTTGATTTCAAGGAAATCAAATTTTATTTGTAATTTTGTGCCCATAGAAATCATCAAAATGAAAAAGAAAATTTTACTTGTCCTAATCCCTTTCGTGCTGATAGCGTGCCACGAATCTCTTGAAGATAGGGCTGCACGCGAGGCTAAAGAATACACCGAAAAATATTGTCCTACTCCTGTCAATAACTTTACACGTACAGACAGTGTTGTTTTTGATAAAGCGACGAGAACTTACCACTACTATTGTACACTGACAGGAATAATGGATAGTGCGGTAATCATTAATAAGAATAAAAGTAAAATTAACGATGGATTGCTACAATCAATCACGAAATCGACCAATATCAAGGCCTATAAAGAGGCCGGATTCAACTTTGCCTATACGTGCCGATCACAAAAGAATCCTCGGCTTATACTCTTTGAAGGAATGTATACACAAAAAGATTATGACAAATAAAAAGATTATGGGCATCTTTTCTTTCATTCAGAAGATAAAGATGCCCGTATATCTATATTATTCTGCCGGCTTCATATTGGTGTAGACGTTCTGTACATCTTCATCATCTTCCAGCAAATCAATCATCTTATCAATAGACTCACGCTGTTCTGCGGTTACGTCTTTCAGGTCATTCGGAATGCGGGTAAACTCTGCTCCCGTGACCTCGAAGCTATTGCTCTCTAAGTATTTTTGAATTTCACCGAAGCTGGTAGCCTCTCCATAAATCGTGATTTCGCCAGTCTCCTCATCTTCATCGTACTCATCGTCTACACCGAGATCAATCAATCCAAGAATCAGATCGTCCATATCCAATCCTTCTTTCTTCTTAAACGTGAATACACACTTATGATCAAAAAGGAATGAAAGGCTGCCCTGCGTACCTAAATTACCGCTAAATTTATTGAAAACTGCGCGTACATTGGCTACGGTACGTGTTGTGTTGTCTGTGGCTGCATCTACAAAGACAGCTATTCCGTGTGGCCCATACCCCTCATAAGTCACTTCCTTGAAATCTTTTTGATCCTTTCCGAGAGCGTTCTTAATCGCGCGCTCCACGTTTGCATTAGGCATATTCTCGCGTTTAGCCGTCTGAATCACGGCACGCAAGTGTGGATTGTTTTCCGGGTCGGGACCACCGGCCTTCACGGCAATAGCAATTTGCTTGCCGATTTTTGTAAATGTACGGGCCATATGTCCCCATCTTTTCAGCTTGGCAGCCTTTCGATATTCAAATGCTCTTCCCATCTGGGTTCTTGTTTTAGCGGAGCTCTGCTCCGAGTTTACTTTTAATATTTGTGATTAATTTATTCATTATCGCCTCAATCTGCTTGTCGTTGAGTGTCTTTTCTTCGTCTTGCAGAATGAAATTCACGGCATAACTCTTTTTGCCGGCAGGCAAATTCTTACCTTCGTAAACGTCGAATAGTTCTACTTTTTTCAATAACTTCTTTTCCGTTTGATAAGCCACCCGCTCGATTTGACTGAATTCTACGCCTGAATCGATAAGCAAGGCGAGGTCACGACTAACCGAAGGATATTTTGAAATCTCGCTAAACGTTACGTGATTCTTCTTCACCGCCTTCATCACAGTAGTCCAATGAATATCCGCATAATAAACATCCGCGGTGAGATCGAAAACTTTTAGTAATCGACTGGCTACCAATCCTAACTCAGCTAACACTTTCCCGCCTCTGTTTTTCAGTGTCAGACCGTTTGAGAAAAGGTCATTATCGCTCTTTTCTGTCATTAACAGATCTGTTGGAATGCCTAATCGTGCAAAGATATTCTGCGCATAAGCTTTCAATTCATAGAAAGACGCGTCTTCATCGGGGTGAATCCAGCTGCCTTGAATACGTTTTCCCGTCAGCCAAAGTGCCAAATGTGTCTCTTGGTGATAACCTTTTGCCGGCTCTTCTGCCGTATATCGTGACGCATTGAAGTAATAGCAGTTACCGAACTCAAAGAAACGAAGGTTCGCTGCCCTATGATTCACATTGCGACGAATACTTTCCAAACCGCCGAACAGTAGTGTCTGTCGCATTACGCCAAGATCGGCGCTTAGCGGATTCATCACTTTTACAGTGTTCCCTTCGGTGTATTTATTCAGTCCTTGATAGTAAGTAATTTTCGAGAAAGAGTTGTTTAGAATCTCGTTAAAACCGCATCCCACCAACTGTTCACCGATTAGATTCTCCTGTTTGTGCATCTGGTCTTCTTCGCCCAACATCGTGAGCGAACTTTTCAACTGCTTAGGAATCTCTACGTTATTATATCCGTAGATTCTCAAAACATCTTCTACGATATCGCAAGGACGCTGAACATCTACACGATAAGCGGGCACTGTAAGTTCGAGTCCGGCTTCATCTTCCCGGTCGATACGCATTTCCAAACTCTTGACAATGCTTTTGATGGTGGCTTGACCAATCTCTTTTCCGATCAAGTTATGCACATAATCATATTTCAAAGTAATCTTTGCATCGGCAATCGGTTCCGGATAGACGTCCTTGATTTCCATACTCACCTTGCCACCGGCTAGTTCCCGACATAGAATAGCAGCTTGTTTTAAGGCATAAATCTGGCCGTTGGGGTCGATGCCACGTTCGAAACGATAGCTTGAATCGGTACTGAGACCGTGCCGACGGGCACTTTTGCGAATCCAAGTGGGATGGAAATAAGCACTTTCCAATACTACGTTGCGTGTCGTCTCATACGTTCCGCTACCTTTTCCACCGAATATTCCAGCAATGCACATCGGTTCTTCGGCATTACAAATACTTAGATCGTGAGGCCCAAGCGTGTGTTCTTCGCCGTCCAAAGTTACGAATTTAGTACCCTCTTGTTGTGTACGCACCACGATTTTATGGCCTTCCACCATATCCGCATCAAAGCAGTGCATTGGTTGTCCGTATGCCATCATCACGTAATTGGTGATATCTACGATGTTGTTGATTGGCCTGAGACCGATCACACGCAATTTGTTTTGTAACCATTCGGGGCTTTCTTTCACCTCGCAATCTGTGATGCTTAAACAAGCATAACGGCGACACGCCTCCCTGTTTTCAATCTCCACGTCGATGGGCAACTCGTGATTATCTATCCGAAAAGCTTCGCAATTGGGACGATGGAGCGACGTTGGGTGCCCATTCTGTACCAACCAAGCATACAAGTCGCGTGCAACCCCATAGTGACTCAATGCGTCTGCGCGGTTAGCTGTGATGTCAATCTCAATCAGCCAATCGCTTTCCAAGTGGTAATATTCCGCTGCTGGC
The DNA here is from genome assembly GCF_963541955.1 of Hoylesella pleuritidis. NCBI lineage: Bacteria > Pseudomonadati > Bacteroidota > Bacteroidia > Bacteroidales > Prevotellaceae > Hoylesella > Hoylesella pleuritidis. Next base: position 40,925 of record NZ_CAUTUT010000017.1, read on the forward strand.
ATACCCACCACAGCCGAATCGGGCAGTATGATGATGCCATCGTGCGACTTGCCGATACCGATTTCGTCTTCGGCACAGATCATTCCGTAAGACTCTACACCGCGCAACTTCGACTTCTTAATCACAAACTCCTTGTCGCCGTCATAGAGCACGCATCCTAAATCGGCCACAATCACCTTCTGTCCGGCCGCAACATTCGGAGCCCCGCACACGATTTGCGACGGAGTTTCACGTCCCAAGTCAACGCTGGTAACGTGCAAATGGTCTGAGTCTGGATGCTTCTCGCAGCTGAGTACGTGTCCAATGTAGAGCCCTTTCAAGCCCCCCTTGATGCTTTGAACCTCTTCTAAAGCATCTACTTCCAGTCCTTCGGATGTAAGTGCAGCACAAACCTCCTCGGGAGTAAGGTTGAAATCAACGTATTCTTTCAGCCATTTATAAGAAATATTCATTATCGTGATATTTGTTTATACTCAAATTCGACGCAAAATTACTAAAAAATCACCATTCAACAAAATGAATATCAGAAAAAGGCAATTATCTGCGGGACACAAAAAGGGCCGTATTTGCACGCCCAAAACAATACCGGCGATACTTATACGGCCCTGATAGACTTTACTCTTCAATAAATTTCAGCAGGAAATCGACCGCTCCGTTCACACCAAACTTGGTCACATCCAATGCCAAGTCATAGTTGCGCGCGTCGTACCAATCTTTCCCCGTGAATGTTTTTGTATAGACTTCACGAGTGTAGTCGTTATCCTCGATTATCAATCGAGCTTTCTCTTCGTCCACATTGTAACGTTCCATAACGCGATGTACGCGTCGTTCAATGGGCGAATGCAGGAAAATACTGAGCCGGTTGGGGTGCTCTGCAAATACATTGAAGCTACAACGTCCGATAACGACGCACGACTCTTCTTGTGCAATCCGCTTCATTGTCTCTGCCTGCGCATAAAACAACTGACGGGAAGTGATGTCACTCCCGGTCACCCAGTATTCGTTCATCACGACAAAGCTCTGATAAAAGTGCGAAAAGTCCTCCCACCACGAGGGCCGACGTGCTTCTAAGTCTTCTGCCTCGCGCTCCGTCAGGTTGAACTTTTCGGCAACAGCTTTCAAGATTTGTTTGTCGATGAGTTTCACACCCAATCGTTCGGCCAAGGCAGCACCTATTGCGTGTCCGCCTGTTCCAAATTGCCGATTAATCGTAATCACGAAGTTCTCATTTCTATCCATAGTTGTAAAGGTTTTAGTGAGACATTCTTTTTCTTCGCAAATATATATGATTAATATGAGAAAAGCAAGCTTTTTATAATTCTTTTATTTGTGACTCTCTTTTATTTTTCCAAATCAAGAGATTGAAAGACGGCAAACAAAGTGGTTTCCTAATCTTAGATGAAAAACGCGAAAGAATAAAAATGAAAAGCGAAAACCCGTTTTTCATTTTAAGAAAAGTATAGGATCTCTGTCAAAAGGGTGTAGGGCTTCTTAAAAAAACTTAAGATCTTTTTATGGAAAACTTAAAAGGGTTTTATTTAAAACGATAGTACTTTTTCGCAAAAAGGTATAGGGTTTTGGCAAAAAGCGTTAATTGCCTCGTGAAAAGCCGTTAAACGGCGTGTGATTAACGGTTGATTGCACGCCGTTTAACGGCTAATTAAAATTTGTTTTGTATCTATCTGATTTACAAATTTATATAAGGAATCTCTACGTTGTCATTTTTCTTTTTATCTGTAACACCACCGTGCTTTCAGTAGATGCAGACGGACATACCGATTCTCGAAACCTGCTCTGCACAACGCTCTCCGTCGATAGCAGCCGATACGATTCCGCCAGCATATCCGGCACCTTCTCCGCACGGGAAAAGATTGTGGAGGCGCACGTGTTGCAGTGTTTCGCGATGGCGCAAGATGCGAACTGGCGAAGAGGTGCGTGTTTCCGTAGCGATGAGTACGGCTTCGTTGGTGAGGAATCCGTGGCTCATTGTGCCGAATTTTTTGAATCCTTCCTGCAATCTTTGCGTAATCTGTGGCGGCAACCAGAAGTGTAATGGACTTGAAATGAGTCCCGGGGCATAACTGCTTCGTGGCAAGTCGTAACTTAGTCGGCCATTAACGAAATCGGCCATACGTTGCGCGGGGGCCGTTTGCTGCATATTTCCCTGTTGCCAGCAGGCCTGTTCGAGTTCTTCTTGGAAGCGCATCATCCGCAAAACGTCATCTCCCGCCACATCTTCGGGCCGTATTTCGACTACCATTCCCGCATTGCTCCACTGCGTTCCGCGGTTACTCGGGCTCATTCCGTTCACGACGATCTGCCTCGGACCGGTTGCGGCAGGAATCACAAAGCCGCCGGGACACATACAGAAAGAATATACCCCGCGCCCGTTTACCTGTGTAACAAAGCTGTATTCGGCCGTGGGTAGATAATGGCCTCGCCCGTTTCTGTTGTGGTATTGTATTTGGTCGATGAGCGCAGACGGGTGTTCTAATCGCACACCGATGGCTAGCCCTTTGGCTTCAATTTCTATTCCCGCGTCGGCGAGATAGCGATAGATATCGCGGGCACTGTGACCGGTGGCCAAAATGACGGGACCTCGAAATACGAGTTCGGCCCCCGTGGCTAAGTCGAGGGCTTCAACGCCGACGATATCCGTATCGTTTTCTATCATCAATGCCGTTACTTTGGTCTGGAAATGCACCTCGCCACCGCTCTGCAAGATGGTGTTACGCATATTTTCGATAACTCTCGGCAGCTTGTCGGTACCGATATGGGGATGTGCATCGGCTAAAATGGATGTCGAAGCACCGTGCTGACAAAAGACGTTAAGAATCTTTTCAATGTTGCCGCGCTTTTTACTGCGAGTGTAAAGTTTACCGTCGGAATAGGCCCCCGCACCTCCTTCACCGAAACAATAATTGCTGTCGGCATCCACTTTCTGTGTTTTGGTGATAGCCGACAGATCTTTCTTGCGGTCGCGCACATTCTTTCCGCGTTCCAAGACAATAGGTCTCAGTCCCAGTTCAATCAATCGGAGCGCTGCAAAAAGTCCACTCGGACCGGCACCTACGACAATGACGCGAGGACGGGAAGAAACGTCTCCGTATGAGATTCGCACACACTCATCGTCCTGCGGAAGCTCATTGATATAGACTCTCACGCTCAAATTGACGAAGATTATGCGCTGACGGGCGTCGATGCTACGCCTCAGCACGTGTACGTGTTTCACGGTTCGGGCATCCAAACCTTTGTCTTTGGCAAGAAAGTCGATAATTCCCGCTTCTGAAGCAGCCTGTTGCGGCAACACTCTTATCTGATATTCTTGTATCATTTCGCTTTATAGCTGTAATTATAAAACCGTTATCCATACAACGATTTCATTATCATTTGTAAGTATCTTGGTGCAAATTTACATATTTATCGTTTAATTCGGAACCGTGGGCAGAAAAATATTGTTGCAAATATGCCTGAATGCAGACGGTAGGGATTACAATTGGGACAATAATCAATATTCCAGATTGGTTCGAAAAAAAATATGAAAGGTAAGAAACAATGTGTTCTAATGAGCAAAGATTTTGCCGAATTGAAATCTATCTTACTCAAAGGCTGACATTCGCAAAATTGCTTTACATTTTGCAACGGCAGGCATCACCACTCACTTTTCATCCTTTTCAAAAAGAATCTTAAAACTTTGTGATTCCCCGTTTTATTCATTACATTTGCACAAAGATTACACGAGCCTGGCTAAACCTAACAATGATATACGTTGCTTTACCATACTATAAACCAAGACGGGCATCTTTCTATCTATCGATGGAGGAATATATTGCACGCAATTTCAATGAAGATGAATATTTCTTTATGTGGCAAGTAGAACCCCTTGCATTGGTAGGACGAAATCAGTTAATTGACAATGAAATCAATTTTGATTATTGCAAGAAACATAGCATCGATATTTTGCGCCGAAAAAGTGGCGGAGGCTGTGTCTATGCAGATATGAATAATGTGATGTTTTCGTATATAACGAAAGATGAAAACGTAAATTTCACATTCAATAAATATTTGACAACTATTGTGTTGGTGTTGAATCAATTGGGAATCGATGCCGTTGCGAGTGGGAGAAACGATATTCTCATTAATGGGAAAAAAGTTTCGGGAAATGCCTTTTACCACGTTCCAGGGCGTAGCATTGTACACGGAACGATGCTTTACGATACGAATATGGATAATATGGTGGGCAGTATCACACCCGCTAGCGAGAAGTTGATCAGCAAAGGCGTGCAGAGCATTCGCCAACGAATTGCTCTGTTGAAAGACTATACGGACATTCCGTTGGAAAACTTCAAGTTGGCCGTAAGGGAAAAGTTGTGCAACAAAGAGTTTGAATTGGCAGATGAAGACATCAATGCCATTGAAGAGATTGAGAAAGAGTATCTTTCGCCTGAGTTTATCTATGGAAACAATCCGCGATATACCGTCATCCGCCATCGCAGAATTGAGGGTGTAGGAGACTTTGAGGTGAGAATCGAGATGAAAAACGAAATCATCAAAGGCGTCAATATAATGGGAGACTACTTCCTTACGGGTGATATCGATAACCATTTATTAAAACCTTTGAAGAATATTTGTTTGAGTGAGGATGCAATTGCAGCTGCACTGCCTGATAAAGTGGACGATATAATTATGAATCTAACTAAAAAAGACTTCATAGAACTAATCACTAAACCTTAACAAATATGGAGAATAAAAGAACTTGTCTTTATGACAAACACGTGACATTAGGTGCTCTGATGCAGCCTTTCGGCGGCTTTGATATGCCGATTCAGTATACATCCATCGTTGATGAACATAATGCCGTACGTCAGCATTGTGGTGTTTTCGATGTATCTCATATGGGAGAAGTATATATTACAGGAGAAGACGCCGAGCATTACGTTAATCATATTTTCACTAATGATGTGACCAATGCTCCCAAGGGACAAGTTTTCTATGGAATGATGCTGTATCCTGACGGCGGAACCGTTGATGATCTGCTTGTTTATAAGATGGATAAAAACGAGTTTTTTCTTGTCATTAATGCAGCTAATATCGACAAAGATGTAGCCTGGATGCGCCAAAATACAGAGGGATTTGATGTTGCCCTTGACCATTGTTCAGATTATTACGGTCAGCTGGCCATACAAGGTCCCGAGGCGGAAGATATCGTTGAGAAAGTGCTGAGCATACCTTGTAAAGACTTAGTATTCTATACTGCTAAGACAATTGACAGTAACGGCGAGGCTGTAATTATCAGTCGAACAGGTTATACTGGCGAAGACGGATTTGAGATTTATGGTTCACACGGATTTATCCGTGCACAATGGGACAAGTTGATGGCCGATGGGCACTGCAAACCATGCGGATTGGGGTGCCGCGACACATTACGATTTGAAGTCGGATTACCGCTCTATGGCGATGAACTCAGCAAAGACATCACTCCTGTAATGGCGGGGTTGGGAATGTTTTGTAAGTTGGACAAACCTGATTTTATCGGTAAAGAAGCCCTTGTTAAACAGAAAACCGAAGGTTTCAGTAAAAAGTTAGTGGGTATTGAACTGAAAGATAGGGCTATTCCGCGTCACGGCTATCCTGTATTCAAGGATGGAAAGCAAGTTGGCGAAGTTACAACAGGCTATCACTGCTTATCCGTTGATAAAAGCGTTTGTATGGCATTGATCGACTTCGAATATTCAAAATTGGGTACAGAACTTGAAGTCCAGATTCGAAAAAGGGCTTTCTCCGGCATTGTTGTCAAGAAGAGATTCTATGACAAACACTACAAAAAGGACTGATAAAGCTGCCCAAACAATTACAAAATACCGATTTTCACCATAATAAAATAAGATGTATCGTACCGTCGGAAATTCTTTTAATATCATAATAGATGAAAATTCTTACCGGAGATCCTTTTTTACCGTACGGCATAATATCTTTATTGGAAATTCTTTTGAGACATTACGGCAAGGGAATGGAGCGAAAATCATTGATTTTGACAATATAAAAGACCAAATTAAAACGTAAATCATCATAATTAAAACAATTGATATAATGGCTAAATTTATGGAAGGACTCTATTATAGTGAGTCACACGAATATGTACGCGTAGAAGGCGATCAGGCTTACATCGGTATCACAGACTTTGCACAAAATGCTTTGGGTAATATTGTTTATGTGGATATGCCCAACATTGATGATGAATTAGAATCCGGCAACGACTTTGGAGCAGTGGAAAGCGTAAAGGCTGCCAGCGATCTGACATTGCCTGTGAGCGGAACCGTCATTGAAATCAATGAGGCTTTGGAAGATCAACCCGAGCTCATCAACCAAGATGCCTTTGCAAACTGGATAATCAAGATTAAACTCTCTGACAAGACAGAACTCGACGAACTGATGAATGCAAAGGATTATGAGACTTTCTGTAACAAGTAATGTATCGTGGAGAGTTGGACAAATGAACGAATGGACGAGAAATTGTCGTACACACTCTCTTATTCATTTGTTCACTTGTTTACTTATCCACTCGTTCACTTGCCAACTCATCAATTAGACGAATATTATGCAATACAAATTCTTCCCACATACGCAAGAAGAGATTACGGAAATGCTTAATTGCATCGGCATGAAGTATTTGGAGGACCTATATGCTGAAGTACCTAAGAGTATCCGTTTCGGTCGAAACTATAACCTACCCGAGGCGAAAAGCGAGATTGAAATCAGACAACTCTTTGAGAATCTTGGTCAGAAGAATCGGCAATTGACTATATTTGCCGGAAACGGTGTGTATGATCATTACACGCCCTCCATTGTTCCCAACTTGGTGGAACGTTCTGAATTCCTGACCAGTTATACGCCCTATCAAGCCGAAATATCGCAGGGAACGCTGCATTATATCTTTGAATATCAAAGTATGATGACCGAACTGACAGGAATGGAAATTTCTAATGCATCTATGTATGACGGCAGTACGGCTACGGCTGAAGCAGCTTTGATGGCTGCAGCATCAGCTAAAAAAGCTAATACGGTGTTAGTCTCTGAGACCGTTGATAAGAAAATCCTCAACGTAATCAAGACTTATGCCTCCTTTCACGGGGTATCTATTGAGTTGATTGTGGAGAAAAGGGGTGTTACTTTGCGTGAAGCACTCAATGCAAGATTAATCGAAGGCGGCGTGGCCGGCGTCATCGTACAGCAACCCAATCGCTTCGGAATCATCGAGGATTATACAGGCTATGCCGACATTTGCCACGAACAGAAAGCGCTCTTCATAATGAACAGTAATCCGGCAGATCTTGCTCTGCTGAAAACACCAGGTGAATGGGGAGCCGACATTGCCGTAGGCGAGGGGCAATCGCTTGGTATTCCGATGGCATTCGGCGGTCCTTATGTGGGCTATATGTGCTGTACGGAAAAGATGATGCGTAAAATGCCGGGCCGAATCGTTGGTAAAACTGTCGATAAAAACGGGCAACGCGTTTTTGTTTTGACGCTTCAAGCACGCGAACAACATATCCGTCGCGAGAAAGCTACATCCAACATCTGTTCCAACGAGAGTCTGATGGCTCTGTTTGTCACTATTTATATGAGTGTTATGGGCAAGCAAGGATTAAAAGATGCAGCACAAGCATCCTATGACGGAGCACACTATCTGTGCAACGAGTTGGTCAAGACGGGCCGCTTCACATTGGCCTATGAGCGGCCTTTCTTTAACGAATTCTGTGTCAAATTTAACGGCAACGTAGACGCTTTGCAGAACAAGTTTTTGGAGAACGGTATTCTTGGTGGCGTGAAAGTGGCAGAAGATACGATTATGTTTGCCGTTACCGAGAAACGAACCAAGACTGAGATCGACAGACTTGTAGAATTGTCCAACATTTAATCAGCAATCAAATGAACAATAAATTATATGGAAATTTGATCTTTGAGTTATCTCATCCGGGGCGAAGAGGATATTCCTTGCCGAAAAACGACTTCGGTAACAACGAGTTGCCATCGGCAATGCGCAGAGCGAAAGATGCCGAACTTCCCGAGTGTGATGAAATGACTGTTGTGCGCCACTATACCAATCATAGTGAAAACAATTTCGGCGTGAACAATGGTTTCTATCCTTTGGGCAGTTGTACGATGAAGTATAATCCCATCATTAATGAGGAAGTAGCAGCCTTGCCACAGTTTCAGAATCTTCATCCACTACAACCAGCCGAAACTTGTCAAGGTGCATTGGAAGTATATTACAATCTGCAACAGGCGCTTTCTGAATTATCAGGCCTGAGTGAGTTCACGTTGAACCCGTTCGCAGGTGCTCATGGAGAGTTGACCGGACTGATGATTATCCGCGCATATCACCAAAGTCGCAATGACAACAAGCGTATTAAAGTGATCATTCCCGACTCTGCGCATGGCACAAACCCCGCTTCTGCTGCCGTATGCGGTCTTGAAATAGTGGAAGTGAAAAGTACACCGGAGGGCATTGTCGATGTAGAAGACCTGAAAAGGCTGCTTGATGACGGCGTGGCTGCAATGATGATGACCAATCCTAACACGTTGGGACTCTTTGAACAGAAGATTCCCGAGATAACCAAATTAGTACATGGTTGTGGCGGTTTGATGTATTATGACGGCGCAAACCTCAATCCCCTGCTCGGCGAATGCCGCCCGGGAGATATGGGCTTTGATGTAATGCACATCAATCTGCATAAGACATTCTCAACCCCTCACGGTGGCGGAGGTCCCGGAGCAGGACCGGTCGGTGTGAGAGAAGGACTCGAACAATTCCTGCCTTCGCCCAGAGTAATTAAAGAGAACGGCTGTTTCGTCATCCAGAAGAATAATTACACGCTTCCGGGAGAGACGACTCCGCTCGCGGTGGGTGCTTACCTCGGCAACTTCTTGGTTCTTCTGCGTGCTTATACTTACATTCTGACGCTTGGAAAAGAAAATATCAAGATGGTAGGTCCATTAGCAACGCTCAATGCCAACTACATCAAAGAGATGCTCAAAGATGTTTACGAACTACCCATCGAAGGCCTGTGTAAACACGAATTCGTGTTCGACGGTTTGAAAGACAAGAGCACCGGTATCACCACGATGGATGTTGCCAAGCGTCTTTTAGACTATGGCTATCACGCTCCGACGATTTACTTCCCTCTTTTGTTCCACGAAGCAATGATGATCGAACCAACAGAGAATGAAAGCAAGCAGACTATCGATGGATTCATTGAAGTGCTCCGCAAAATCGCCGAAGAGGCGATCGAGGAGCCCGAGACCGTGAAATCTGCGCCACATCACACACCGATCGGTCGTGTCGACGACGTGCTGGCAGCTAAACATCCGATAATGACTTACAAACAACTGGTCAATGACAAAGACTGATTTGCTTATCATCGGTAGTGGACCCGGTGGGTATCGTGCTGCCGAATATGCTGCAAAGAACGGTTTACAGGTAGTGGTAGTTGAAGAAGCTCAGGCCGGCGGAACGTGTCTTAACTGTGGATGTATCCCCACGAAGACACTTTGCCGCAATGCAGAGGTTTTCAGCGAGCTGAAAAGTGGTGACATTTACGGTCTCCCGTTACACTCACCATTACCTGAAATCGACTTCCAAAAAGTCATTGAACGCAAGCAGCAAATCGTTGAGCAGTTGCGCAGCGGTGTAGAAATGCTGATGTCCTTGCCGGGTATCACTTTTCTGCACGGGAAAGCACAGTTGAAAGGTGGTAAGACGGTTGTTGTAGGCGATGAAGAAATCACTGCCGACAACATCATTATCGCTACCGGATCACACGCCAAGATTCCGCCCATCGAAGGGATCGACCTGCCCAATGTGATCACATCGACGGAGTTGCTCGACATCAAGCATATCCCGCAACGTCTGTGTATTATTGGTGCCGGTGTTATTGGTATGGAGTTTGCCGGTATTTTCAGCAGCTTCGGTAGTAAAGTTACTGTCATCGAGTTTCTGAAAGAATGTCTTCCTACTCTCGACAGTGACATTGCCAAACGCTTACGCAAGACTTTGGAACGCAACGAGATCGAATTCTACTTGCAATCGGGTGTGAAGAAAATCGAGAAATCAGGTGAGAGCCTCTCTATTACTTTCGAGAAAAAAGGCAAAGAAACAACCATCGAGACCGATATCGTATTGGTAGCTACCGGTCGGGCTGCCAATATCGAAGGGTTAGGATTAGACGAAGCGGGCATTGCTTATGACCGTAATGGTATTACTGTGGATGAGAATATGCTGACAAATGTACCAGGTATCTATGCAATTGGCGATGTCAACGGACGACAGATGCTGGCTCACGCAGCTACATTCCAAGGTTTCCGTGCCGTGAATCACATTTTGGATAAGGCAGATAGCATTCGTTTCGACATTATGCCATCTGCAATCTTTACTAATCCCGAGGCTGGTAGTGTAGGAATGACAGAGGAAAACTGCAAGACCAACGGCATCGAGTATAAGTGTTATAAAGGCTACTATCGCTCGAACGGCAAAGCATTGGCAATGAATGAGTCGGAAGGACTTATCAAATTAATTGCTGATACAAATGGACTGATCCTTGGTTGTCACGCTTTTGGTGCTCATGCAGCCGATATCATTCAGGAAGTGACTGTGCTGATGAATCGCGACACGACGATTGCAGCACTGCGAGACATCATCCATACACATCCTACCTTGGGCGAAATTCTGCAAGATATTGCTCTGATGGCATAAAGTCCGGTAAAAATAAGAACGGAGTAACACGGTTGAAACAACCCAATGTTACTCCGTTTTTTCGTACAAGGATCTCCATACTTATATGATTGTATATCAATAAGATAGAGATTCCGTTGTAATTAATGGTTAATTGTCTTGCAATTAACGGCGTTTTACACGATGAAAAATCGTTAAACGCAGTGCGATTAACGGTTTATTGTGCACAGGTTTACTTTGTCTGCTTTTACACAAATCGATAAAGCTCAATATGATGAAATCCGTTAAGGAAATCTTTCGCAGCCATACGCTTCTTACCCGATATTTGGAGTTCTGATATTTCCAATACGCCGTCACCTGTATTGATATAAAGATGTTTGTCTGCAACAAACATACTTCCACATACTCCGAGACTGCATCGATCCGCTTTGGCAGTCTTATAGATCTTGATAACAGTATCTTTTTGTTCTGCATTGACTTCATTGTGCATCACGGTCCACACACCAGGATAAGGAGTCAGTCCACGAACGAAATCATATATGCGTTTAGCCGACTGATTCCAATCAATCCGACACGTCTCATTAAATATCTTCGGTGCCGGTTTCAGCCCCTTATGTTCACATTGTGGCATCGATTTTACATTGCCGTCTGTACGAATCACTTCGTCAACTGTAACCAAACATAATGTTGCTCCAAGGCGCATCAAACCTTCGTAAACAAATTCAGCATCGGCATCGTCAGGTATATCGAATGTCCGTTGCATGATAATGCTCCCCGTATCGATGTCGTGATCCAAGAAGAACGTAGTGACTCCCGTCTTTGTCTCGCCGTTGATAATAGCCCAGTTGATGGGGGCTGCACCGCGATACTGGGGCAACAAAGCAGCGTGAACATTGAAAGTTCCGAAACGAGGCATCGCCCAAACTGCTTCGGGCAACATTCGAAAGGCCACAACAACCTGCAAATCAGCTCGATAAGTTTTTAATTCTGCTAAGAAGTTCTCGTCTTTCATCTTGACCGGTTGCAGAACTGGCAGACCGCGACTAATGGCAAACTCTTTGACAGGCGAGGCTTTCAATACTGACCCGTGACGGCCGACAGCCTTATCGGGTTGGGTGACAACGGCCACGACATTATACCCGCCGTCTACCAATCGGCGCAGAGACTCTACCGCAAACTCGGGTGTTCCCATAAAGACAATACGCAAATCTTCCTTTCTCATCGTCTGTTTATCTTAGAGTAAAAAGCAGTTTATTTCTTGCAAAGGTAGCAATAAATCTGTGAAAGTCAAATTTTTATTTTGTCATCTCTGAGATTTGCGCTACCTTTGTGACTCGCAATATAAATTGTTTAACGATGAATCAAGCAGAAGACATCAAGAATGCTGTTGCAGTTTTAAATAAGGGAGGCGTTATTCTCTATCCCACCGACACCGTTTGGGGTATCGGTTGCGACGCGACAAATCCCGAAGCCGTGTCCAAAGTGTATCAGATCAAGCATAGAGATGACTCAAAGGCGATGATCTGTTTAGTAGATTCCGATGCACGTCTGCAAAGATATGTGCGCGATGTGCCCAATGTTGCGTGGGATTTATTGGATTTAGCCACCAAGCCCACAACTGTTATCCTCGACAATGCCGTTAATCTTGCCCCCAATCTCATTGCTGAAGATGGTTCGATTGCAATGCGAATCACTAAAGAACCGTTCTCCAAAGAACTTTGTTTCAGATTTCAGAAAGCCCTTGTCAGTACCAGTGCCAATATCAGCGGAGAGCCTGCTGCAGCGAATTATGCGGATATTTCGCAAGAAATTATCGACGCCGTAGACTATGTTTGTTGGTCGAGAAGACAAGAACATAAACCTCACACGCCGAGTTCTATTATTAAATTAGGAATTGACGGCGAAGTAGAAATCATTCGAAAGTAACTAATCAACGATTTTATACAGCAAGAAAAGAAATGGAATCGGGCCAAGAGCTGCATATTACACCTATCCAACGGATCATTCAATGGCGCGAATCTCACGTCACCGACCGGCAGTTTATCATTCTGTTGTCGTTTTTTGTAGGTTTTTTTGCTGCCGTGGCAGCGTATGTCTTGCATTGGCTCATCCGGCAAATCCAGTATTTACTTACCGCAGGATTTGATATAACTACTTACAATTGGCTTTACCTCGTTTTCCCGGTTATCGGAATTTATATCACGTCACTCTTCGTCCGGTATATTGTTAAAGACAATATCTCACACGGAATCACACGTGTGCTCTATGCCATTTCGACCAAAAGGAGTCAACTGAAAGGACACAACTGTTGGAGTTCAGTCATCGCCTCGGCTATCACCATTGGCTTCGGAGGATCCGTCGGAGCCGAAGCGCCTATCGTACTCACAGGTTCGGCCATTGGCAGTAACCTCGGACAGTTCTTCAAGATGGACAACAAAACCCTGATGCTACTCGTGGGAAGCGGGGCCGCTGCCGCCATCGCAGGCATCTACAAGGCACCCATCGCCGGACTGGTCTTTACGTTAGAGGTTCTGATGGTCGACCTCACAATGGCCTCTCTGCTACCCATCCTCATCTCGTGTGTTACAGCCACGTGCTTCACTTATATCTTCACGGGCAGTGACTCACTCTTTACTTTTCATCTTGACGGCGAATGGCTCTTGGAAAGAGTACCTGCCAGCATTCTGCTCGGTATTTTCTGCGGTTTGATAAGCCTGTATTTCATTCGTGCAATGAATGCGTGCGAAGGAGTTTTCGCACGATTCAAGAATAAAATCTATGCCCGATTAGTCCTCGGAGGTATCGTTCTCAGTCTGCTCATATTCCTTTTTCCATCACTTTACGGTGAAGGATATTCGGCTATCAATATCCTATTGAACGGCAAGACCGAGACTGATTGGGACACCGTAATGAACAACTCCGTCTTCTATGGCAACAGTCATTTCCTTGTTGTCTATATCGGACTCATTATTCTTACCAAAGCTTTTGCCACATCAGCCACTAACGGCGGAGGCGGATGCGGCGGAACATTTGCTCCATCTCTGTTTATCGGCGGATTCAGCGGCTTTTTCTTTGCCCGAATTTGGAATATCAATCAAATCGGAGTCTACATCCCCGAAAAGAATTTCACGCTGCTCGGTATGGCAGGTGTAATGACCGGCGTGATGCATGCACCGCTCACGGGCATTTTTCTCATCGCAGAGCTCACCGGTGGATACCAGCTGTTTATGCCGTTGATGATTGTCTGCATCTGTTCTTATCTCACCATCAACATCTTCGAGCCGCACAGCATTTACGGAATGCGACTCGCCCGAGAAGGAAAACTTATCACCCACCACACCGATCACGCTGCACTCACCTTGATGAGTCTCGATAGTATTATCGAGAAAGACTATACGCCCGTAACGCCCGACCTTCTTTTGGGCAAGCTGGTACAGGTAATCAGTCGAAGCCATACCAATTTTATTCCCGTCATCAATCAAGGCAATACCTTGCTCGGAATCATCGATCTCGCGCAGATCCGCCACATTATGTTCCGCACCGAACTCTATCACAAGTTCACCGTAAGCCAATTGATGAAACCCGTCGACATTATCTTGGGTATCAACGACCCAATGGAAGACGTAATGAACAAGTTCGATCAAACCACGCTCAATTATCTTCCTGTTGTCGATATCAACAATCACATCATCGGCGTCATATCCCGTACGCGGATGTACACGATGTATCGGAAGATGGTCGAAGACCTTTCGGCAGAGTAGGGGAGCTGCAACCGACCCGGGACAGCAACGGTATACGCGTGTATTCAGGAATGACTTAGACAACCTAATCTTTATCAATAAATCTTGGATAACAAGACAATATGTGCCTGGAAACACCCAGAAATGAAAATTTATCATTAATTTTGCACGCAACAAGATAAAAATGCATTTAGGCAAAGCCGTTTATCTTTTTTACGACAAAGGTAGAAGAATGTATTTCAGTGATTAACAAGCAAGCACAGATTAAAAAGATGAAAAAAGTATTATTGGCAGTTATGTTGTGTGCTGTAGTGTCGGCGTGCAGCAAAGATGAACCGGAAAATAACGGGAAACAGCCCTCTAAGCCCGAACAGATGGAAACACAGGAGGTGAACGATGAAGACCTTTCCAAATATTTTGATTTGGACAAAAATCTCACAGTCCATCAGGCGTTGAAGAAGATAAAAGCCACGAGCGGCACAAAGACCATCAACGGGAAGACGTTCAGCATTACCGCCGTCGACGAAACGAACCGCAACGAACAAACGGGTACATTCACCGTAACAGTTATGGGCAGTATATCGGGAAAGCCGTTCAAGAAAACGATTTCCTTTGAAGGATTCGCACCAAAGCCTACCGATGAGGCGATGGCAAAACGTGTAGTAGCGACGTGGAAGAGCGACACGAACTATCAGAAAGACTTTGATTTCGACACGCTCTACCGACTCGGCAATACAGCGAAATTCACTACCGAATACCTCTCGAAGTTTATCAATTTCACGTCCTCCACACCCGACGGGAAGCACCATTACACTTTCACATCCGAAGACTTTGCTAAAACTGCTATCGGTAACATCCGATATCTCGCTGACGGAACTATCACCTTTACCGTTACCTACAACGGAATCAAAGGCAATACAGGCAGTGGCATAAACGGTGCTCCCTCGTTGCAGTTCGACAAAAACGATTATTACAGTCGGCAACTGTCTGTAAACGACAACTTGACCAAAACGCTGTATCTTCGCGGTGTATACGAGCATTTGGATCTCTTCTATGCCAATCTGCTGCCATACGACCAATCAAAATTCGTTCCTCGTATCAGTCACAAAGAAAAGAACGACACCGACAACACACTGCTGGTCACCATAAAACTTACTGCAAACGACGGGCGTGAAACCGAGCTGGCCGTATTTACCAAAACAATAACAGGTTTCAAACCCCTGTCTGATCTCAACACCGATTTGCATCTCGCAAGCAGTGCCGAATTAGGCGAACAGCTGGGTAAGAAATTCAGAAACACACCCGACGGCGACAAACTTTCACAGATGGGTACTGTTCCCGTGCAGACCTGGATAGAAAAGGCGCAGATGAGCATTCGCAGGAGCGGTAAGTCTATCGAGCTGTTGCCCCAAAAAGTGAAGACAGGCAACGGAAGCTCCATCATTACGGTATGGAAACCGACACAGAACATCGGTTCAGTGCTCGACCTGTATTTCGAGAATCCGAAATTCGAAGTATCGGAAGCTCGCAAAGAGGGCAACTTCCTGAAAATGAAATTAAGACTGAAAGCGATCAATGAGACAGCTGTAAAGGATGTAGAGTTGCCTTTGACGGTGCATCTGCTGAAACCGTAAACCGACTTTCCGCAGTATTACATTGCTAAATGGAAACAAGGTTTTAGGAGATACCTCCACACCTTTCAAACGAAAGGTCTATACCTTCCAATAAAAAGGTCCGAGCTTTTCATAAAAATCTATCATTTAGGTCTAAGTAATTGGCTATGAACAGCCTTATGAGTTATG
>NZ_CAUTUT010000018.1:0-57060 GCF_963541955.1 Hoylesella pleuritidis
CGTGACCTCCTGCGTGACAGGCAGGCATTCTAACCAACTGAACTAACGCACCAATCAGGGCTTTTCAAAAAGTGAGTCAGCGGTGCGTACGAGATTCGAACTCGTGACCTCCTGCGTGACAGGCAGGCATTCTAACCAACTGAACTAACGCACCAGGACTCGTTTGGCTTTTATTAAGCGGTTGCAAAGGTAGTGATAAAAATCCGTCCGACCAAATTCTTTCCGATGTTTTTTAAAGAAATGTTTATCCATTCGACGTCGATTGCATAATAAATCGTCGTAAATCGATTTGTCTCAGCATCTCTCTTTTCGCTCAATAGGATAGGGTAGGACCGATTGGGAAAACTGATTCGGCAAGAGAGTTATATCTTACTGATTATCATATAGATACAAAGTGCATAACAACTAATGGTTAATGACTGCGTATTTAACCGTTAATTACCGTGCGTTTAACCATTAATCGCCCGTCGTTTAACGGTCTTTTACACGCCGTTTAGCCGTTAACCGTAGAGAGATTTGTATATATCTGATTATCATATATATACAGACAGTAACGTTACACATATCTTTTCCCAAGAAACCTTGCCGCTAATCCCCTCCTCCGCAGAGAGAGAAACAAAATCGTATTGATATGATCAAAGCTATTGTCTCATTTTTTTCACTTCCCACTTTTTACTTTCTCACTTTTAACGATATGTTAAATAAAATTTAATCAATAACCAAACACTTGACAAAATCAAATAAGTATACTATCTTTGTGACATCAAAATAATATCAAATTAAATTAATCTAAAAACGAATAAAACGATGGAAACAAAAGAATTTGCATTTAACGGCTTAGTACTGAACGGCTTTCTGATGCTTTTTGTGGGCTTTCTGCTCCCGATAGCAGGTATTGCAATCTTTGTCAGTGGTATCGGATCAGAAGGTAATATATCACCGGTAGTAGGTATAGTAGGTGTTCTTGCCATTCTGTTCGGCGTGTTGATCTTCCGCGGTTTCATCAGATTGGAGCCCAACGAAGCCCGCGTGATGATGTTTTTCGGCGAATATCGCGGTACGTTTACACTTGTGGGCTTTCACTGGGTGAATCCTTTCATCAATACAAAACATCTTTCTCTTCGGGCGCGTAACTTGGATGCAGAACCTATCAAGGTAAATGACAAAGTGGGAAATCCCGTAATGATTGGAATGGTTTTGGTATGGAAGCTGCGCGATACGTATAAAGCCATCTTTGAAATAGACTCGCAGACAATGGCACGAACGGCCGGAAGCAATACGCTCGGCACTGATGTGACAAGCATTATGCGTGCTTTCGAACGTTTCGTACAGATTCAAAGCGATGCCGCTCTGCGCCAAGTGGCCGGTCAATATGCCTATGACAATGCGGAAGTGGACACTAGCGAGCCCACGTTACGGGACAGCGGCGAAGAAATTAACCGTCAATTGGAAGAAAAACTTGATGAAAGACTGGCAATGGCAGGTATCGAAATCGTAGAGGCTCGCATCAATTACTTGGCTTATGCACCTGAAATTGCAGCCGTAATGTTGCGTCGTCAGCAGGCCAGTGCTATCATTTCGGCTCGCGAAAAGATTGTAGAGGGAGCTGTTTCGATGGTGAAAATGGCTCTCGAAAGATTGTCCGAAGACGGCATCGTGGAGTTAGACGAGGAGAAAAAAGCCGCTATGGTGAGCAATTTAATGGTAGTTTTGTGTGGTGACAACACAGCTCAACCGGTAGTAAATACGGGTACATTGAATATGTAAAGCAGCAAATGGATAGCTCATATCTCCTTTCTGAGGGAGAAGAGAATCGACTTTATATGTCTAAAAAGGAAAGTAAGATCAAGAGTTTTGTGCTTCGTGTTGATGCCGATACGATGAATGCGATAGAGAAATGGGCCGCAGATGAGTTTCGTTCCATCAACGGACAACTGCAATGGATTATTTCCGAGGCATTGCATAAGGGCGGTCGACTTCCCCGAAAACGAAAAACGACAGAGGAAAACTAATCAAAACAATCGTATGAATAAGATGAAAAGACATATTATTGCATTACTGTTGTTTGCTTGTCCATTGTTGACAATGGGGCAGAAAATCACCGGAACGTGGTCGGGTGAGCTCACCATAGGTCCTCAGAGACTGCGTGTCAACTTCAATCTTAGTCAAAATGAGCGTGGCACAGATGTCTGCACATTAGATAGTCCGGATCAAAGTGCGATGGGAATAGAGGCCGTTGCCGATCTCGTTTCAGCCGATTCGCTGCATATCAGTATTCCGATCATCGGTGCGTCGTATGCAGGCAAGTTGCAAGATGGTGTTATTCGAGGCCGATTTACGCAGAGTGGTTATACGCTTCCACTCGACTTGTGCCCCGGATCGTACGAACCCAAGCGACCGCAGACACCGAGTTCCAAGCTGTCTTACCGTACAGAGGAAGTTAGTTTTACCAATCCCGAGGGTACAGCAGTGCTCTCGGGCACTTTATCTTACCCATCAGAGTGGGGCAAGGGACGTCGAAGGCCGGTAGCATTGATGGTTACTGGCAGTGGATTGCAGGACAGAGACGAAGCAATTTTCGGTCATCGGCCCTTTGCTGTAATAGCAGATGCATTGGCAAAACACGGCATAGCCACGCTGAGATACGATGATCGGGGATTCGGAAAGTCGACAGGAGATGGGAAAAATACCACGATTTACGATTTCGCTAAGGATGCCGCGGCCGGTGTTCAGTACTTACGCGGGTTGGGAAAGTTTGGTAAAGTGGGTGTCATCGGCCATAGCGAAGGGGCTGCTATTGCGTTAATGTTGGCCTCGGAAGGTAAAATCGACTTCGCCATTGCATTGGCTTCGCCTGGCGTTCAAGGCGATAGCATCAGCACAGAACAGAACAATCGATTGCTTACTCGTGCCGGTTCATCTGTCAGGATGACCGTTCGTAGCCTGCGCGAAAAGCTGAAATCCGCCCCTACTAACCTGTGGCTCCAATCCTTTTTAGATTTTAACCCGCAGCCATACATCGAAAAAGTGAAGTGCCCTGCAATGATTTTAAATGGCGAAAAAGATGTACAAGTGATTGCAGCAACCAATCTTTCTACCATCGAACGTCTGCTTCCGCCGAACAAGCAAAACTTTATCAAGGTGTATCCGGGTCTCAACCACCTTTTCCAACACTGTCAGACTGGTTTCCCTGACGAATATTCGCATATAGAAGAAACCTTTTCGCCCGAGGTGTTAACGGATATGGAAAAGTGGATCAATTGTTTGCGGTGAACCAAAATGTACTATTACACCTTTCTTAATACGCTTCGCGATATTTGTTTTCATCCTTATCCTCAAGCATATTGAGGTAAGATTGGTAGCGACTTTGAGCTATATAATGGTTGTCAAGAGCCTTACGCACGGCGCAACCGGGCTCGTGTGTGTGTGTGCAATTATTGAAACGGCAGTCTTTCGAGAAATGAAATATCTCCTTAAAGTAACTTGTCAGTTCGGCGGGTTCAATGTCGAAAGTGCCGAATCCTTTAATTCCGGGCGTGTCAATGACGTATCCTCCACCGGGCACTTCAAGCATTTCGCTGAACGTTGTGGTGTGAATTCCCGTATTATGAGCATCACTAATCTCGGCCGTTCGCAGCCCGACGCCGGGAATCAGAGCGTTGATCAATGTCGATTTACCCACTCCGCTGTTGCCGCTCAGCAGCGTAATCTTATCTTGAAGCAATGGTTTCAGCTTATCGATACCTGTTCCTGAGGTTGCCGAAATGGCGTAACAGGCATATCCAATGGTGTCATAGAGCGTCATCATCATATCTTGATAACGGCGCTCTTCGGGTGAGAGAAGATCCGTTTTGTTGAAAATCAGACAAACGGGAACACGATATGCTTCGGCCGAAGCTAAGAAACGGTCAATAAAAACAGTGTTGGTCTGCGGATAATTCACCGTCACCAAGAGGAAGACTTGATCAACATTAGCTGCCAGGATATGACTTTGCTTTGACAGGTTAGAGGCTTTTCGGATGATATAATTGCGTCGTTCCTCAATGGAAGCAATAAAAGCGGTACCCTCTTGATTAGTAATCAGTTCCACATAATCGCCTACCGCCACAGGGTTTGTACTGCGGATACCTTTCAATCGGAAGTTACCTTTGATTTTACTTTCCACCGTTTGCCCGTCGTCTGTACGTACCGTGTACCAGCTCCCGGTGTTTTTTATCACGAGTCCACGCATTAGTTAAAGATAGCCTCACCCTAACCCCTCTCCAAAAAGAGAGGGAAGGGATCGGCAAAAATAATTAATTTCTTTTCAAACAGAGGCATATTATACCCTTCTCCCATTGAAAAAGGGACGGAGGTTAGGCTTCTTACACCGTCATTATCTCCTTATTCTTTGCCTCCAACAGGTCATCTAACTTCTTGATAAACTTGTCGTGAATCTTCTGCAAGTCGTTTTCAGCATCCTTCTCGTTATCTTCCGAGAGTCCGTCTTTGATGGCTTTCTTGAGTTTCTCTTTAATTTCGGCACGCACGTTACGCACTTCCACCTTCGCCTTTTCACCTATTTTGTTGCACTGTTTGGTCAAATCGCGCCGCCGTTCTTCCGTGGGTTGAGGGATACCTAAGCGCACAATCTCTCCGTTGTTTTCAGGAGTTATGCCCACATCACTATCCATTATGGCTTTCTCTATATCCTTAATGGCCTTCTTATCCCACGGTTTGATTGCGATAGTACGGGCATCCGGCGTCGAGATATTGGCCACTTGGTTCAGCGGAACCATTGAACCGTAAGAGTTAACACGCACTCCATCGAGGATGGCTACATTGGCCCGACCGGCTCGAATGCGTGAAAGTTGCTCCTCTAAAAACATTGCAGCCATCTCCATTCGCTCCTCTGCGTCTTTCAGTGTTGCTTTAACGTCAATCATATTTATGTCTATATTAGTTACAATGATGCACAAATTTAGAGATTAATTTGCAATTATGCAACTCTTTATCCAAGTTTTTGACAATTCCGACCGATATTAACCATACAACGACTCAGCCACAATTCGGGCCAATTGTTCCAAATACAGACCGTCGACAGCATCAAATGCATCTGTATCTGTACTGTCGATATCAATCACACCGCACACTTCAGCTTGGCGGTTGAACATCGGAACCACAATTTCAGACCGCGACTGACTGCTGCAAGCGATGTGCCCCGGAAACTGTTCTACATCTGGAACAATGACCGTCTGCGCCTTTTCCCAAGCCGTTCCGCACACACCGCGCCCGCGTTTGATACGATAACAGGCCACAGGACCTTGAAACGGGCCAAGCTGCAGCTCCCCGTCACGCACCAAATAGAAACCTACCCAAAAGTAACGGTCGGCGAAAGCCTCGTACATTGCAGCTGAAACATTAGCCAAAACACCCATCTCATTGTGTTCACCCGCAATTAATTCTCCAATCTGCGAGCACAACATCTTATATCGTTCTTCCTTTGTCTCCATACGTGCAAAGGTAATATAAATCGCGAGATTATGCAATATTAGCATAGGATAATGATTAAACAAAAGGAGTTTTATTCTCATATAGAAGTATGAAAGACTAAAAACGAAGAGAAGTTTATATCTTACTGTGAATCAATAAGATATAAATAGATTTTTAATTAATTATTAATTGACTTGCGATTAACTGTTAATTGGCGTGCGAAAAGCCGTTAAATGCAACGCATTTAACCGTTAGTTACGATGCGATTGACCGTTAATTGGAAAGAAACTCATATTTCATTGATTCCCAGGTATATAAAAATCCACTTTCATTTCTGTTCTTTTATTCTTCCGATTGAAAAGAAACGGGCTTCTAACTCTAATTTTATCAGAGAATATTCAATTGTCAACTATTAATTCTCAATTCGTTTTCCACGAGATTGGTCAAAACAACAAACTCGGCAATGGATAATTGTTCGGGACGCCGTGTCATTATATCCTGTGTGTAAAATGCGGCTCGTGCGGGAGCACCGGCAAACAATTGACGAAGACTTACACGTAACATCTTGCGGCGTTGGTTGAATACCGTCTTGACCAAACGCTTGAAAAGCATTTCATTACAGCCTAAATTCGTAACGTCGTTGCGTGTCATTCGGATGACGGCACTTTTCACTTTGGGCGGCGGATTGAACACGTTCTCATCCACAGTAAAAAGGTATTCCACATCATACCACGCCTGAATGAGCACTGACAAGATGCCGTAAGCTTTGCTACCCGGCGCCGATGCCATTCGCTGAGCTACTTCCCGCTGAATCATTCCGGTGCAACAGGGTATCAAATCCTTATAATCGAGCATCTTGAAAAATATCTGCGACGAAATGTCATAGGGATAATTGCCCGTGAGAACGAACTGATGACCGTCGAAAACGTCATTCAAATCCATCCGAAGAAAATCTTTGCCGATGATATTTTCACGCAAAGCAGGATATTTCTCGTGCAGATAGGCCACCGACTCGACATCGATCTCTACGGCTTTTACCTCTCGTCCCTTGGTCACAAGATATTGCGTGAGCACGCCCATACCCGGTCCGATTTCCAAAACGGGGATAGCGGGGCAAGCATCAATGGTGTCTGCAATGCGGCGAGCTATGTTTTGGTCGATCAAAAAATGCTGACCGAGATTCTTCTTGGGCTTGACTGATTTCATCGTATTGTGTTGTTTTTGCGTGCAAAGGTAGTCAGATTCGGAGAAAGAACAAAAGAATCAACGAAAAAACGGACGATACTTAAACACTGTCTAAGTACCGTCCGTCTTTTTATTTTCAATGAAAGGGAGGTCGTTTACGACTTCCGCTCTTTTGATTTCACATTTTGTTATCCTGTGAATAGCATCTATAAGCCTTCTCGACTTACATCCGACCGAGGTCGATCTTCTTGCTGAGAACCAATGCTTCGGCCAAAACTGCTGCTACAATTGTTACGATTCCAAATACTACCATAATCTTTTTACCTTTCTCTTCAATTAATTTGTTATCCTATTTTCTTATTGACGATGCAAAGATACGACAACTTTCTGTGTGCGCAAACAATTTAAACATCAATCGTCCGATAAACGGTGTTTTGTTGATTCAAATCAAAAATAGGTCGAAATAATCGCCGTTTTTATTTTGAATTACGCTCAAATTACCGTAACTTTGCCCAAATAAAGAAAAAGACAGCACAACATTGGAATTGAAATCAATACTTAATCGGATTGTAAAGATTATATTCCCTCTGTTTCTCGGAGGTGCAATCCTCTATTGGATGTATCGAGGTTTCGATTTCAAACGCATCGAACACGTAGTGCTTTACGAGATGAACTGGACGTGGATGTTACTTTCTTTTCCTTTCGGAATACTTGCCCAGATGTTTCGCGGATGGCGATGGCGGCAGACTTTGGAGCCGCTTGGCGAGCATCCACGCACAACCACCTGTATCAATGCAGTCTTTCTGTCGTATGCGGTGAGTTTAATTGTTCCGCGCGTAGGCGAATTTGCACGCTGTGGTGTACTCAAGCGCTATGACGGAACATCTTTTCCAAAAGCGCTCGGTACCGTAGTCACCGAGCGAGCCATCGATTCTTTACTGCTGGCAGTTATTGCCGGACTCACCATTCTGGCCCAAATACGGGTTTTCTCTACGTTTTTCGATCACACGGGAATGAGTATCGATACGTTGATTCGTAGTTTCTCATTCACAGGTTATCTCGTAACAGGGATCTGTGGCATTGCAGTGTTCATCTTATTGCACATTCTTCTTCGCAGATTATATATATATAATAAGGTGAAAGATATGTTGCGAGGTATTTGGCAAGGCGTGATCTCCCTGCGAAAAGTACACAATATTCCGCTGTTCGCATTCTTTACACTGGCCATTTGGGGCAGTTACTTCCTGCATTATTATCTCACATTCTTCTGTTTTTCAGCCACTTCGCATTTAGGAATGACGTGTGCGCTGGTGACATTCATCGTGGGAAGTATTGCCGTTATCGTGCCGACGCCTAACGGAGCAGGATCTTGGCACTTCGCAGTCAAGACAATGCTCATTCTATATGGTATCATCGAGACAGACGCTCTCTATTTCGTGCTCATTGTACATACCGTACAAACGATGCTCATTGTCGTGCTCGGTATCTATGCTTGGGCTGCATTAGCATTTACAAAGAAAACGACTTTAACCCTAAACCAAAATCAATAATTATGAGTGAAATTAAAAATCTGAATCCCGAGTGCATCTGGCGCAACTTTTATGCACTGACACAAGTGCCGCGTCCGTCGGGACATTTGGAGCAAGTACAACGTTTCTTGCTCGACTTTGCGAAGCAAAACGGTGTAGAAGCCTTTGTCGATGATGCACAGAACATTGTGATGCGTAAACCTGCTACGCCCGGAATGGAAAACCGAAAAGGCATTATTATGCAGGCACATATGGATATGGTGCCGCAGAAATCGCCTGACAGCGATCACAACTTTGAAACTGATCCGCTGCAACCGTATATCGACGGCGAATGGGTGAAGGCTAAGAATACTACGCTCGGTGCTGACAACGGTATCGGAGTGGCTGCCATTATGGCCGTGATGGAGGCAAAAGATTTAAAACATGGCCCCATCGAAGGACTTATTACGGCAGATGAAGAGACGGGAATGTTCGGTGCCAATGACTTGGCCAAGGGCATTCTGCAAGGTGATATATTGCTCAATCTCGACTCGGAGACGTGGGGAAATCTCGTAATAGGTAGTGCCGGAGGCATCGATTTAGATGCATCGCGTACTTACAAAGAAGTTCCCGCTGACCAAAATCACGCGGCACTGCATGTGATCATTAAGGGATTGAAGGGTGGACACTCGGGTTTGGAGATCAATGAAGGCCGAGCTAACGCCAATAAACTGATGGCTCGCGTGCTGTTGAAGCTCGTCGAAACGTGCAATGCCGAGCTTTCGAGTTGGCACGGCGGTAATATGCGCAATGCCATTCCGTTCAAAGCTGAGACCGTTGTAGTGCTGCCGAAAGAAAAAGTAGCCGATGCCAAGGTACTCATCAACGAGCTCAGAGAGATGTTTGAGGCTGAATATAAATTCATCGAGAACCAAGTTGAACTCACAGCTGAGGATATTCCGACACCCAAGATGCAACTTGACAAAACCGATCGAGAGATGATTCTGCGTGCTATTTATGGTCTGCATAACGGTGTAATGCGGATGATTCCCGCCATTCCGACTGTTGTCGAAACATCATCTAACCTCGCAATCATCGACATCGAGGAGGGAAAAGTCGCTATCAAGGTGCTTCCCCGTAGTTCGAGTGAGACGATGAAAGAGTGTATTTGCAAGACATTGCTCGGCCCATTGGCATTGGCCGGTTTTGAAGTTAAGTTCAGCGGAAGCTATCAGGGATGGGATCCTAACACCGATAGTGAGATACTTAACCTGCTGAAATGCCTCTACAAGGAGATGTTTGGCGAAGAAGTCGTCGTGAAAGTAGACCACGCCGGCCTCGAATGTTCAATCATTCTGAACAAGTATCCGCATTTAGATGTCATCTCAATGGGCCCAACCATTCGTTCTCCGCACACTACCAACGAGCGTTGTCTTGTTGAAACTGTGGCGCCGTTTTGGGAGTTGATGAAACGAACAATGGAAGAGGCGCCGGTCAAATAAACCGATCGGAACAGCTATTGACAGATAATCACAGACCGTTCTTCCGTTTAGGAGAACGGTCTTTTGTGATTTTCACTACCGCCAATGGTCTTTTTTCTTCCCATTTTTTCGCACTTTCAACTTATTTCACTACCTTTGCACCGCCAAACAGAAATGAACAACAATTCGATGGACGATTATCACGCGGAAAATAAAGACTTGTAGGTTGGAGAAAGGATGCTCTATGGGCTGATCTCCACCTTGATTTTAATCTTGGAGATGAGCGAAATGAGAACATACTGGAATATAAACGCAAATCTGAAAGTCATCAATGAATGGCAGCCCAACTGTTGGATACAGGTCACTTGTCCCACGGACGAAGACCAACAGTTTTTAGAAGACCGATTTAAAATACCTGATTATTTTCTTTCTGACATCAGCGACACCGACGAAAGGGCGCGTTATGAGTACGATGATGGTTGGATGCTCATCATCCTACGCATCCCTTACGTCAAAGAAATACGGTCGCGTACACCCTATACCACTGTTCCGCTCGGTATCATTCACAAGCGCGACGTCACCATTACGGTGTGTTACTATGAGAGTAATATGATGATTGATTTCGTCACTTATCAACAGAAGCGCGGCGAAGGATTCACAGACTATGTCGATATGATCTTCCGCCTGTTCCTCTCTTCGGCCGTTTGGTATCTCAAAAGACTGAAACAGATCAACGCACTCATCGAAAAAGCCAAGCACAACTTGGATCATGGCGTGAACAATGAATCATTGATCGGACTGAGCCGGCTGCAAGATTCGCTCACATATTTCATTACGTCGATCCGTGGAAATGAAAATCTCTTAGCTAAATTGAAATTCAAACTCCAAGTGGATGAGCTGGATGCCGACCTTATCGAGGACGTAAACATCGAGATGACGCAGGCTCGCGAAACTACGAGCATCTATTCAGACATTCTCGAATCGACAATGGATACCTATTCGAGCATCATCAACAACAATATGAATACGGTGATGCGAACCCTCACTTCGGTAAGTATTATTATGATGTTTCCCACGCTTATCGCCTCGCTTTTCGGTATGAACCTCATCAATGGAATGGAAACGAGCCGCTATGGATTCGTTATTGCACTGCTCATCTCGTTCGTTGTATCGGGCGTTTCGTGGTGGATTTTACGCTTTAAACGTTTACTTTAACCCCATAAAGTACAAAAAGTGCGTTTTAAATTAGGTGATTACGCTTTTTTTGTTTAAGTTTGCAAGCAATTAAAACGTATTGGAAAACCGAATCATAAACTTAAAGTAGTGAAATGATGGACTCTCAGTTGAACACCCTGGAACAGGGAATGAATGAAGAAGAGAAAGTATTGCCAGACAGTAAGATGGTTAATGACGATGTAAAAGACACTGAATCGCCTTCTGACACGCCGTTAAATGTAGAGCAATTAACGGCAGAGCAGGATGCCGATAACGATTACTTGCAAAAGGTTTATACAACCAAGCAAGAGATATTGGAACGCGTTCGTGAAATCGCTCACGGCGAAGAGGCCCCTCGCAAGGAGGAAGTAGACTATCTGAAAACCGTCTTCTACAAACTGCATATTGCCGAACGCGATGTCCAACAACGTGAGTATTTGGAGGCGGGAGGCAATCCTGATACCTATTCCGTACTTCCCGACGATGATGAAGAGGCGTTCAAGGCCGAGATGATCATTATTAAAGAGCGACGTGCGAAGCTCTTCCAAGAGAAAGAAGCAGAGAAAGCGGAGAACCTGAAACGCAAACTCGAGATCATAGAGAAGATTAAAGCGATGGCCATTTCGCCCGATGAGGCTAACAAATCATATCTGCAATTCAAAGAATTACAACAAGAGTGGAAAGAGATCAAGGCAGTCCCAGCAGAGAAAGCCAATGAACTTTGGCGTAATTATCAACTCTATGTGGAGCAGTTTTATGATTTATTGAAATTGAATAGTGAAGCGCGCGAGTATGATTTCAAGAAAAATCTTGAACGTAAAACAAAGCTTTGTGAAGCTGCAGAAAAGTTGGCTGATGAGTCAGATGTAATCAGTGCTTTCCATCAATTGCAGGAGTTGCACCAGCAGTATCGTGAGATCGGCCCCGTTTCTAAGGATTTGCGTGAAGAAATTTGGGTTCGCTTCAAAGCTGCTTCCACTGTTATTAACAAACGCCATCAGCAACATTTTGAACAACTTAGAGCTAAGGAGAATGAGAATCTGACCAAAAAGACGCTCCTCTGTGAGCAAGTTGAAACCTTAGCACAGCAAGAATGCAAGACCGCAGCCGATTGGGAGAAGCTCACCAAAGAGATTATCGCCGTGCAAGCAGAATGGAAAACCATCGGATTTGCACCGCAGAAGATGAACGTTAAAATATTCGAGCGTTTCCGTTCGACTTGTGATGATTTCTTCAGTCGTAAAGCAACGTTTTTCAAAGAGTTGAAAACGCAATATGCAGAGAATGCAGAAAAGAAGAAGACTTTGGTAGAAAAGGCCCGCGCTCTGCAAGATAGTACTGAATGGAAATCTACAAGTGACAAACTCATTGCTCTGCAAAAAGAATGGAAAACCATCGGAATGGTTCCCCGAAAGTTGGGTGATCAGCTATGGAATGACTTCCTCAATGCTTGCAATCATTTCTTCGAGGCACGTAATTCGGCTAATGCTGGCACACGAAATGAGGAGAAAGACAACCTCGGAAAGAAGCGAGACATTATTGCTCAACTGAAAACACTGGCCGAAGAAAAGGCAGACAATATTCAGGAAAAGGTTCAGAGTCTGGTAGACGAATACAATCAAGTGGGGCACGTACCATATAAAGAAAAAGATAAGCTGTACAAAGAGTATCACGATATACTTGATAAACTGTATAAAGAACTGAATATCTCTATTGCACGGAAGCGTCTTGACAATTTCAAGAACAATTTGAAGAACGTGGCTAAGCGTGGGGAAGACGCCTTGGACAACGAGCGTGGTCGCCTGATGCGGCGTTATGAGCAAGTGAAACAAGAAGTTCAGACGTATGAAAACAATCTTGGTTTCCTCAATGCCAGCAGTAAAAAGGGTAATAGTTTGATTGACGAGATGAACCGAAAAGTACAGAAACTCAAAGATGATATGACGCTTTTACGCGAGAAAATCAAAGCCATCGACAGGCAAAGCGAAGCCGAAGAGTAATCTCTGTATATAATTAGAAATGTAACAGCCACGCAAATGTACTGTCATTTGCGTGGCTGTTGTGTTTGTTCGCTCTCTTATCGTTTTTTCAGACACAATAAAAACGCATCTCTGACATAGAGATGCGTTTTGTTGGGATACCAGGATTCGAACCTGGAATGACAGGACCAGAATCTGTAGTGTTACCATTACACCATATCCCAAGATGTGTCTTGTCTATCAATTCATTTCTGAATTTCGTGTGCAAAGATACGCCTTTTTCCCGAAATAACAAACTTTTTCGTCGAGTTTTTTAGCTATGCGTTATGAATTTTGTAGCTCCTCATCAATGTCTTTTCATCATCTTCACTCGCTTTTAAACCATTTCTTTTAAATCTTTTCTCTTCATAATCTTATTATCTTGCAGTTTAACGATAGCTCGCACAACCCGAATGCTATCACCGACAATAAAGACTTTCCCAAAGACAGGCGTTTTATCCAAGAAATAGAAAAAGCTGTTTTATGCTGTAGGCTCGGCACTCGGCGCCTTGCCGTCTTGCGACGGTAGGTTTCCGAGAGCCTGCCCCCGAACCGTACGTACAAGTCTCCTTGTATACGGCTTTCCGTTGGTTTTTCTCATTTTAGTGAACATGAATTTTAGCATTACAGGTTTCAAAACAGCCAAAGTTTTACGGTGTTTTTTGAGCATCTGTTGTTCCCACTCATTCTCTCCTTTGAGGTCTTTGAGTGTACGCACGTGATGCATCACCGTTTTACCTTCCACTCCACATAATTCACACCTTTCAGCTTTCAGTCTCTCAACAAGACTCGGATAAGGACTGATGTTTGTGTTCGGAATGTTGTCGCATTGGGCATAATCTTTAGCTGTCTTTCGTCTAAAACCTTCATTATAAAGCACTCTGACTTTCTTTTGCCCTTTCTTGTCTATGTAGGGTATGATAAAGTCTTTGCCTTTGCGGAGTTTCTTTATCATCTGCGCCATAGTCATGTTTTGTTTTTGAGCAATAGTTTTGAACATACTGTACTTCATATTGAATCCGAATGAATTGCCGAGATATGAAATGTTGTTAGCAATAGAATAGTAGTTGTAGAATCCCCTTATTTCTGCATTGTATTGTGCGAGAATATCTTCTGGCTTCATTCCTATCATGTATGAACGAGTTTTCGGTTTCCAGACTTCTTTACCCTTAACTTGCTTGATGTATACGGCATCATAGTCCAGTAATTTCCGTCTGACCGTCTCGTTGGATACGTTTAGGACAATTCTACCATTGAAGGGTCTTTTCAAAACTCCATTTCTATTACGCCTTAGAGCTTGGGACTTGCGAACATAGATTTCATAACCGAGAAATTTGGCAGGATTTTGTGCATGCGTTATTAGCGTTTTCTCTTCTGACAACTTCAATTTGAGTTGCTCACTCATGTATTGAGCGATGTTCGCTTTGATTTGCATACACTCAGCCTTGCTGCCAATAACTCCAACAAGAAAATCATCAGCATATCTCACATATTTCAATCTTTTGAATGTTTCGTCCATATTTAAGCCATAGGGCGTATTAATCATCTCTTTCTCGATTTTCCGAATCTCATCCATCAGTTGTTCTCTGACAGATTTATTCTGCTCGGATTTGTTTTTTGCTACCAGCCTGCTTCTTTTATTTTCAAGACGTTTATACTCCGTACTGCCCCGTCTTTCCTTGCCTTTATCAAAAGATTGGGCATATTCCTTCATATACTTGTCGAACTTGTCAAGGTAGATGTTTGCCAAAATGGGGCTTATCAATCCTCCTTGCGGTGTTCCGCTATATGTTTTGTGGAATTTCCAATCTTCCATGTACCCTGCGTTCAGAAACTTCCAAATTAAGCGTATAAACCTTTCATCGGCTATTCGTTCTTTCAAGGTCTTTACAAGAACTTCGTGGTTAATGTTGTCGAAGAAGCCTTTAATATCTCCTTCAATGAACCACTTTGTTCCACTGAACGACTTCTGAATGTGGGTCAGTGCAGTATGGCAACTCTTATTGGGCCTGAAACCATGAGAGGTGTATTCAAAATACCCTTCATAAATGGCTTCAAGAATCATTCGTGTTACCTCTTGTACCAACTTGTCTTCAAAAGAGGGAATTCCAAGCGGTCTTTTCTTGCCGTTCTTCTTTGGAATATACACCCTCTTGGCAGGATGTGGCTTATAAGTCTCATTTTTGAGACTTACGATAAGGTTATCTATTCTCTGAATACTCATCTGGTCAATTGTTTTGCCATCTGTTCCTGATGTCATATTGCCCTGCTTAGCGTAAATGCACTGGTAAGCAGTATAAAACATCTGTTCATTAAATAGATTACGGTACAGCCTTTCGTACTTGTAGTCCGAATCAGTGCTGTGTTCACTTAAAATGTTTAATACATTCTCTGAATTTCTCATACGTCTCACACGTCTTTCTTTGTTTGTATTAAAGTTTCCAACTGCTTCCCTTCGCCATGTACAGGACGTTATCCTGCTCGGACTACTACGGAAGCTCCGTTGCCATATCAGGTTTTCAGAGGCTATACCTCATAGCCTTTCGGCTCCCCAACTTAGGCAATCCCCATTTAGCTAGCATAATAACTATTAGCGCGACAAGCTGTCGGATGCGACGTTCGACCTTTTCTCCGCATATTGCGGCTGTGCTGTAGTCTGTTCTTTTGCTCTATCCGTCCGATACATCGGAAGAGTACTACAGCGAGACGTTTATAATTGCCTTCCGTTACGGCTCATTTAACAGCCACTGGACTATCGTTCAACCAATTTAGGCTTCATCCTTGTGCTTGTCTTTCTACCTCGTCATTCAGTCGCCACATGGCAATTTGTGGACTTATGCCTTTACCGACATGCTACACTCCCCATTGGATTTCCCCTTTGGATAAGTCGGTTGGTAGTAGGTTATTTCAAAGAACACGAACCTAATCTCTTGCTAAGGAGATATTTATTATGCAGCCGTATGGGCGCACTATCGGAAAATCAGATTGCCGTTAAATTATATAAATTGCCTGATACGATCAAATTTTGTAAGCATAAACTTTTTGATAAACTCAAAGTCGTGGATATTGCAGAAGCATTATCTTATGCAGTTACTTATAACTTATTCTAATGATACCCGACCTATGCCGTCCATCGACATGTCGTATACTTGTGCCCCACTACTATGCGAGTAGTGGGGCACAAGTATACGACTGCTCAACGAGTAGGAACATAGGCGAACTGGATAACAAGATATCTCCAAAAAAATCCAAATAAAAGCGGCATTATATTGCTATCTCAATAAATAACTGTAATTTTGTAATTCATAATGAAACAACATTGAATGATTAAGACAAACGAACTGGTAAAGACGATAACCAAGGGGATTCAAGAAAAGAAAGGGAGTGGCATAGTTATTGCAGATCTCGGAAATATAGACGGAGCCATTGCCCGATATTTCGTGATCTGTCAAGGCAATTCGCCCTCACAAGTAGAAGCAATTGCCGAATCGGTAGGTGATTTTGCTCGGAAAGACGGTGGCGAAAAGCCTACTCACGTAGTCGGATTGGGAACAGACCAATGGGTGGCGATGGATTACAGTGATGTGATGGTACACATCTTCTTGCCTGAGACACGCGCATTCTACGACTTGGAAAATCTTTGGCAGGACGCGAAATTGACCCGTTTACCAGACATAGATTAATCAATTAAGAACAAATGAACAATAACAACAATCCCTTTAACGGCCCGGATCAACAGCCGAAGATGCCCCGATTCAATATGAATTGGGTCTATGCCATCGTGTTGGTAGCGCTCATCGTACTGTTTCTTTCGGGTGGCGGCGAGGCGCTTGGCGGCAACGGAGCCAGCCAACAGGCCACTTACACCAGGTTTAAAGAGTATGTCGAGAAAGGTTACGCACAGAGTGTGGTGGTCAATAAGAATGAGGGTACGCTGCGAATGTATGTCAAAGCCAAGAATGTTCGCGATGTTTTCAATATGTCGGCCAAGCAAGTGGGAGCACATCCATATGTGAATGTTGACTTCGGCTCTATCGATGAGCTGGACAAATATCTCACCGTTGAACAGCAAAAGGGTAAGATCGTTGATTTCAGTTACGAAAACAAGCGAGGCAACGATCTGATAAACATCCTCCTCAATCTGTCTCCTTTCATTCTGATGGCCGTGGTTTGGATCTTCTTGATGCGGCGTTGGGGCGGTGGAACCGGTGGGGGCGGCGTGTTCAATGTAGGCAAGAGCAAGGCCCGAATGTATGAAAAGGGAAACGAGATAGGCATTACTTTCAAAGACGTTGCCGGTCAGGCAGGTGCCAAACAAGAGGTTCAAGAGATCGTGGAGTTTCTTCGGAATCCGCAGAAATACACCGACTTGGGGGGCAAGATACCGAAAGGCGCATTATTAGTGGGACCTCCCGGAACGGGAAAAACGTTGCTGGCTAAAGCTGTTGCGGGCGAAGCGGGCGTGCCGTTCTTCTCGATGAGCGGCTCAGACTTCGTTGAAATGTTTGTAGGCGTAGGTGCCAGTCGTGTGCGCGACGCTTTCCAAAAAGCCAAAGAGAAAGCTCCGAGCATCATCTTTATTGATGAAATCGACGCGATTGGCCGTGCCCGGAGCAAAAATCCGGCTATGGGCGGTAACGACGAACGCGAAAATACGCTCAATGCACTGCTTACCGAGATGGACGGATTCGGTACCAACAGCGGCGTTATCATTCTCGCAGCCACTAACCGAGTAGATATGCTCGACAGTGCATTGCTCCGTGCGGGCAGGTTCGATCGTCAGATCAATGTCGATTTACCTGACCTGACCGAGCGAAAAGAAATCTTCCAGGTGCATCTTCGCCCTGTCAAGATAGACGAAAGTCTTGACATCGACTTGTTGGCACGGCAAACCCCGGGTTTTTCAGGCGCAGATATAGCCAACGTTTGCAATGAAGCTGCCCTGATTGCTGCCCGACACGATAAGAAAAAAGTGGGTAAACAAGATTTTCTTGATGCCGTAGACCGCATCATCGGAGGTTTGGAGAAGAAGACGAAAGTGATGACCGCCAAAGAGAAACGCACCATTGCACTGCACGAAGCTGGTCACGCTACGGTGTCGTGGTTCTGCGAACACGCCAATCCTTTGGTCAAAGTATCCATCGTTCCGCGTGGGCGCGCATTGGGAGCAGCGTGGTATCTGCCCGAAGAACGCCAGATAACGACTAAAGAAGAGATGCTCGATGAGATGTGTGCACTCTTCGGCGGGCGTGCAGCCGAGGAACTTTTCACCGGTCATATATCGACAGGTGCAATGAACGATTTAGAAAGAGCTACCAAGAGTGCATATGGAATGATTGCCTATGCAGGTATGGGCGACAAACTGCCGAATGTTTGTTAC
Organism: Hoylesella pleuritidis; assembly: GCF_963541955.1. Taxonomy (NCBI): domain Bacteria; kingdom Pseudomonadati; phylum Bacteroidota; class Bacteroidia; order Bacteroidales; family Prevotellaceae; genus Hoylesella; species Hoylesella pleuritidis. The sequence continues at coordinate 18,260 of NZ_CAUTUT010000018.1, forward strand.
TATAACAATCAGGAATATCAATTTCAGCGTCCGTACTCAGATACAACCGCAAAGATTATGGATGACGAGGTGATCAAAATGCTCAACGAACAGTATGAGCGTGCAAAGAAAATCCTGATAGAGCATAAAGAGGGGCACAATCAGCTGGCAGAGCTCCTCATTCAGCGTGAAGTCATTATGGCAGAGGATGTGGAACGCATCTTTGGTAAGCGTCCGTGGGTGAGTCGCTCGCAAGAACTGATGGAAGACAACGAACCTAAACTCGAAGATATGCCTGACGAAGTGAAGCTGGCACAGGCTGAATTCAAACAGTCGGAAGCCGATAAACAGGCTGACGAAAACAACAAATAACAATCACGGCCGACTTGGGACGCACAGTCCCTAGTCGGTCTTTTAACTGTAAAAAGATGAGCAGCAAGACCAAAAACCTTATTGTCCGTACAATTACGGGCGTGCTTTTCATAGCCATAATGGTATCGGGATTTCTGCGTCCGCAGGCTATGGTGTTCCTATTCAGTCTCATTACGGGCCTCACGATATGGGAATACTGCTCGTTAGTGAATGAATTAAAGACTGTCACCGTTAATCGTTTTATCGCTACGGTGGCCGGAGTCTACTTCTTTCTGGCTGTTGCCGGCATCAACAGCGGTTACATTCAGACCAACGGTGTGTTTGTTCCTTATCTGCTGACGATTGTTTATCTCTTCGTCAGCGAACTCTACACGCGCAACGAAAACGCCATACACGACTGGGCCTATACAATGCTTTCGCAGATGTATATCGCTCTTCCGTTCTCAATGATCAATGTTTTGGCATTCCGACAGGCCCCCGACGGCGACATACATTATTATTATCTCCTGCCGCTCAGCGTGTTTATCTTTCTGTGGACGAACGATACCGGTGCTTATTGCACTGGTTCGTTGTTGGGCAAACACAAGCTATTTCCACGTATCTCACCTGCCAAGAGCTGGGAAGGCAGCATTGGCGGAGCTCTCTTCGTACTCATTGCAGCTGCTGTTGTGGGCTATTTAGAATCACAGAGTAATGCGCTTTCGGGGCTCACCATTGTTCAATGGTTAGGTCTGGGGTTCGTTGTTACCGTCTTCGGAACATGGGGTGACTTGGTGGAAAGCCTCTTCAAACGTACCTTGGGCATTAAAGACAGCGGCAATATTTTGCCTGGACACGGCGGAATGCTCGACCGTTTCGACTCATCTTTAATGGCGATTCCTGCCTCTGTGGTATATCTTTATACTTTGAGTCTTTGTTAGAATTATGACATTCGATTATTCGACTGATTGCGACTAACTGTTAGTTGTATTGCAATTAACAGTTAGTTACAACGCGAAAAGCCGTTAATCGGACGACGATTAACGGCTTTTCGCAAGCCAATTTACGCTTGATCACTTTCGGGACTGCCGTTTTGGCTGCGACAAAAAGGCAGTATCACTTGATCGCCTTTCCCCTTTCGGCCACCCTTTCAGGCGTTTTTTAACAAGCGGATCATCATCTTTGCAGCTTGATCGGGGGCTATATCGTCACCCAAACGATGACGAATGTCGGCATAGTCTTGCAACATTTTCGCGCGATAAGACATGTCGTTGAGGAGCCGGTTGAGTTCTCCGGCGATGTTATCTACAGTGAACCGATCAGCCAATAGCTCTTGGACGACTTCACGATCGGCAATGAGATTGACCAGAGAGATATATTTCACTTGGATGATATGATTGAAAGCGAAACGGATGAGATGCGGAACGGGCGTCTCATAACACACCACTTGGGGAACATCCAACAATGCCGTCTCGAGCGTTGCAGTTCCGCTTGTGACAAGCGCTGCGGCCGAATGCGAGAGGAGTGCGTATGTTTGATCTTTCATCAACACGACATTCGTACCCGAAATGAATTTCTCATAATACGCCTCTTCAATCGACGGCGCACCCGCCAACACCATTTGGCAATTCGGGAAACGGCCGGCAGCTTCGATCATAGCGGGTAAATTATCTTTGATTTCCTGTCGTCGACTGCCTGCCAACAAAGCAATGACAGGTTTGTCGAGCGCCAATCCATTCTTTCTTTTAAAAGCTTCGGCCGTCTGCTGATAATCTTTTCGGAACAGCCGAACCTCATCTGCCGTAGGGTTTCCCACATAATGGATAGGATAATGATGCTTCTGCTCATAGAAAGGGACCTCAAATGGCAGAATCGAGAACAGTTCGTCGACATCTCTCTTGATGTTTTTAATGCGGTATTCTTTCCATGCCCAGATCTTCGGTGAGATGTAATAGTAGACGGGGATACGGCTGTGCGCGTGGATATAACGGGCAATATTGAGGTTGAAACCGGGATAATCGACCAAAATCAAAACGTCGGGCTGCCACTGAATGATGTCTCGTTTGCATGTGGCCATTGCCTGAAAGATGGTGCGCAAGTGCAGTAGCACAGGCACGAATCCCATATAAGCCATATCCTTATAGTGACGAATGCATGTGCCCCCAACCGCAGTCATCAGATCGCCGCCCACAAACCGGAACTCGGTTTGCGGGTCTTCAGCTTGCAAGGAGCGCATTAGGTGTGATGCGTGAAGGTCGCCCGAGGCTTCGCCTACTATCAAATAATACCTCATTTTAATTGAAAGTTAAGGGCTGAAAGTCAAGAGTTGTCCAATTAGAATTGTCAATTGTCAGTTCTCAACGATCAACTTCTGCACCTCTTTCATTGCTTCATATGCCGTGACATCCATCGTTGTAGGCGTTATCGAGACGTAACCGTGTGTGAGAGCCCAGCTGTCTGTGTCCTCAGCCTGCGGTTCATCGTTGGTATATTCACCCGTCATCCAAAAGTAATCATAACCGTGCGGATGACGCATTTTCACGCATTCGTTATCCCACGTGCCGTAAGCCATCCGGCAAATTTTCACACCTCGGAACTCAGTCAGCTTCGGGAAGTTGACGTTTAGACACACGCCTTTGGGCAAACCGGTCGTTAACACACGTGTGACAATCTGTCGAACAAGCGGTCGCAAGGGCGTAAAGTCGGCGTCATCACGATGATCACAGAGCGAGAAAGCTATCGAAGGAATATATTTCATACAGCCTTCCATCGTAACACCCATCGTTCCGCTGTAATGCGAATTAACTGAAGCGTTATCTCCATGATTGATTCCGCCGATTATAATATCAGGCTTTCGGTCATGGAAAAACTGATCCAAAGCCAACTTTACACAGTCAGCCGGTGTACCGCTGCACGACCATACTTCGGCATTTTCAATCGGCCGGCGCAGCTTCAAGCGCAAAGGCTCGGCTGCAGAAAAGGCACAAGAGAATCCCGAGCGGGCCGATTCAGGGGCACAAACAAGAATATCGCCTAAATCACTGAGCATTGCTACCAAACTGCGTAACCCTTTGGCGTGATAACCGTCATCGTTTGAGATTAATATAAAAGGTCTCTTTTTATCCATAAATTATAACTGTTTTCAGATTGCAAAAGTACGAAAAAACCTTTAATCTACCGCTTTCTCACATAAAATATGTATCTTTGCAATCTACATTTCATAGAAGAAAGAAGAATCAAATGGGAAAAATTATCGCATTAGCCAATCAAAAGGGAGGTGTCGGTAAGACGACAACGACCATCAATCTTGCTGCTTCGCTTGCTACACTCGAGAAGAGTGTCCTTGTGGTTGATGCCGACCCGCAGGCCAATGCATCAAGTGGCTTGGGCGTAGACATCAAAGAGGTGGATTGTTCTCTTTATGAGTGCATCATCGATCACGCTGATGTGCGCGATGCAATCTATACCACCGATATCGACGGTTTAGACATAATCCCAAGCCATATCGACCTTGTAGGAGCGGAAATAGAGATGCTCAATATCGAGAATCGTGAGAAAGTGATCAAGAATTTGCTTGATACCATCCGCCAAGAATACGACTATATCCTTATCGATTGCTCACCTTCGTTGGGCCTGATCACTGTAAATGCTCTCACGGCTGCTGATTCCGTAATCATTCCTGTACAATGCGAATACTTCGCTTTGGAAGGAATCAGCAAACTGCTGAATACAATTAAGATTATCAAAAGCAAGCTCAATCCGGCTTTGGAGATTGAAGGTTTCTTGCTGACAATGTATGACAGCCGGTTGCGTTTGGCCAACCAGATTTATGACGAGGTAAAACGCCACTTCCAAGAACTGGTCTTCAAGACTGTTATTCAGCGCAATGTGAAGCTCAGCGAGAGTCCGAGCCACGGTCTTCCGGTTATTCTTTACGATGCCGATTCTACCGGATCAAAGAATCATTTGGCACTGGCTAAGGAGATTATCAGCAAGAGCGAGAGTTAGGGTTTTAGTTTTTGAGTTTTCGAGTTGATAGGTTTTCTCTATTGAGATATATCGGCTCTGAACTCAAAAACTAAAAAACTTGAGAACTCAAAAACTAAAATAACTCATCAACTTATATGGTTGTACATAAGAAATTCAATGCGCTGGGGCGTGGACTCGATGCTCTTATTTCCACCGAAGCAGTTCGTACTCAGGGCAGTTCGACGATAAACGAGATCCAGATAGACCAGATTCAGGCCAATCCGAACCAACCTCGGCGCGAGTTTGACGAAGAATCGTTGCAAGAATTAGCCCATAGTATTCGCGAAATCGGCATTGTTCAGCCTATCACACTGCGTCAGATTGCCGACAACAAATTTCAGATCGTAGCCGGCGAACGGCGCTGGCGAGCCTCACAGATCGCTGGATTGAAAGCCATTCCAGCCTACATCCGTACCATCGACGATGAAACTGTGATGGAAATGGCACTTGTCGAGAATATCCAACGTGAAGATTTGAACGCCATCGAAATTGCTTTGGCCTACGAACATTTGATGGAAAACAGCGGAATGACACAAGAGAAGGTGGCTGAAAGAGTCGGAAAGAGTCGTACGGCAGTGGCTAACTATCTGCGATTATTGAAACTTCCCGCCCAGGTTCAAATGGCTTTACAAAAGAAAGAGATTGATATGGGGCACGCCAGGGCCTTACTCTCACTCGAAAGCCCGTCTATGCAAATCAAACTTTTCAAGGAAATACAGAAAAACGGATACTCGGTACGCAAAGTGGAAGATCTTGTGCGCAATTTTAAAAGCAGTGAAACCGATGGCGACGAATTACAGAAGATTACCCTGCGACCCCAACTCCCCAAAGAGTTCAATGTCTTGAAAAAACGCCTCTCTGCGTTCCTTAATACCCAAGTACAAATGAGTTGTTCGGCAAAAGGCAAAGGAAAAATTACTATTCCGTTTGCAGACGAACAGGAATTGGAACGCATTATGAACATTTTCGATAAACTGAAAGAGCAGTAACAGCGTGGACAGACATCATCATAAGATATTACTTTTATTGCTGATTGTCAGTATTTTATTAGTCATTGCCCCCCGATCGGTATTCGCTGGGGAACTGGACACATTGCAAGTAACGGTCAATCACGATGCAAAAAGCATCGAATTGGAAAGCGAAACACCGTTAGATACACTGCAAAAGACCGTTCTTCAGAATACGCCTAAAAAGAAACCGGTACGCGATTGGGCCACTTGGCATCCCAATCCCAAGCGAGCACTGTGGCTTGCATTGGTTCTACCTGGTGCAGGACAAATCTATAATCGTAAGTATTGGAAGTTACCATTAGTATATGGAGGCTTTGTTGGCTGTGTCTATGCAATGCGATGGAACGACCAGATGTACCACGATTACTCACAGGCATATTTAGATATATCGGATGATGACCCCAACACGCAGAGCTATAACCAGTTTCTGCATTTAGGAAAAGCCATTACTAAGGAAAATATGGCTACCTATCAGAATCTCTTCAAGCAGCGAAAAGATCGCTATCGGAGATGGCGCGATCTCAGCTTCTTTTGTCTTTTGGGCGTCTATGCTTTGTCGGTCATCGACGCTTATGTAGATGCTTCGCTCTCTGAATTTGACATTTCAAATAATCTCAGTCTACGAGTTGAACCGGCCATCATCAATAATCGTATTTCGCGTAACCCATTTACGGCTTCTGCTGTGGGACTACAATGCAGCTTGAACTTTTAAAACGGAAACAGAAAAAACAGCAAACAAAATAATGAAAAGAATTTATTTACAGATAGTCACAATGTTCTTCTTTAGCGTTTGCACCATACAAGCGCAGACAGAAGATAAGAAAGCTAACGAGATTACGGTTACTAATGCACAAGGCAAACAAGAAGTGATCGATGTGCCCGAGGCTATGAACACAGAAGTTGACAGTCTGCTGAATTTATATTACACGAAAAACTACCTCCATCCGGATACCGGTTGCAATCTGCCCAACGTGAATCCGATTTACGATAAAAGTGTTTACATCGATCGTTTGAGGCGAATCCCGTCGGTGATAGAGCTTCCCTACAATGAAGTTGTGCAAAAGTTCATCGACCGTTATAGCGGGCGTCTGCGCCGTTCGGTAAGTTATATGCTTGGTGCATCTAACTTTTATGTTCCGATCTTTGAACAGGCGCTTGAGACTTACGGGCTTCCGCTCGAACTAAAATATCTTCCCGTAATCGAGTCTGCGCTCAACCCGAAAGCCGTTTCACGTGTAGGTGCCACGGGATTGTGGCAGTTTATGCTTGGAACGGGCAAACGGTACGGCCTTGAAGTGAACTCGCTTGTCGATGAAAGACGCGACCCCGTAAAGGCATCTTATGCCGCTGCACATTACCTGAGCGATTTATACAAGATCTTCGGAGACTGGAATCTCGTCATCGCTGCTTATAATGCGGGCCCCGATAAGATAACAAAGGCCATCCATCGAGCCAAAGGTCAGACCGATTATTGGCAAATTTACCCTTATCTTCCGCAAGAAACGAGAGGCTATGTACCTGCTTTTATCGCGGCCAACTACATTATGAACTATTACTGTGAGCACAATATCTGCCCGTTAGTAACAGATCTTCCAGCCAAGACCGATACCGTTTTAGTGAACCGTGATATTCATTTTGACCAGATTGCCCATGTGCTTCATATCGATACCGAGCAATTATTGGAACTTAATCCACAGTATCGTCGCAATGTAATCAATGGCAGTTCGCAGCCGTCTGCATTGCGTTTGCCCGCTGCTTTAATCAATACCTTTATTGATAAAGCCGACTCCATTTATGCGTATAACCCCGACGAGCTGCTCAACAAGCGTACAGAGGTTGTTGTGAATGATGATGTTCCGATGTATACGAGTCCTCGGAAGACTTACAGTCGTAAGTCGGGCAGGCGCACAAAAGAGACTCGTCGGCACGGGAAAAAGCAGCGTTTGCAGGGCAAGAGTATTACAATTAAGGATGGTGATACGCTCTCTGAAATTGCCGCCCGTAATCACACAACAGTCAAGAAACTGCGAAAACTGAACAATATAAGCGGTTCTAATATTCGCACCGGCAAGAAAATCAAAGTTAAGTAAGGCGTCTTCATACAGCAATCAACAATATGGAAACAGACAAGATACAGCAAGACGACAAAGAGAAAGAGGCCACCGAGAATCGAATGGTTGACCAGGCGTTTCAGCATTTGCTTGAAACATACTTGGCATCACGCCATCGCAAGAAGGTGGATATCATCACTAAGGCTTTCCATTTTGCGCGTCAGGCACATAAAGGAGTGCGTAGACTGTCCGGCGAACCATACATAATGCATCCCATTGCGGTTGCTCAGATTGCCTGTGAAGAGATGGGACTCGGGTCGACCAGCATCTGTTCGGCCTTGCTCCACGATGTAGTCGAAGACACGGATTATACTGTCGAGGATATTGAAAACATCTTCGGCCCTAAGATTGCACAAATAGTCGACGGATTGACAAAGATTAGCGGCGGCATATTCGGCGATAAAGCGTCGGCCCAAGCAGAGAATTTCAAGAAGCTTTTGCTCACAATGAGCGATGATATACGTGTTATTCTCATCAAAATTTGTGACCGGTTGCACAATATGCGCACGTTGGCCAGCCAACCGGCAAACAAGAAATACAAGATCGCTGGTGAAACTTTGTATATCTATGCACCGTTAGCCAATCGTTTAGGATTGAATAAAATCAAGACCGAACTTGAAGATTTGAGTTTCCGCTACGAGCATCCCGAAGAATATGAAAATATTAAGCGCAAACTCTCTCTGACCAAAGAGCAACGCGACCTACTGTTTGAACAGTTCACGGGTCCTATCAAATCGGCTCTCGATAAGATGGGAATCGGTTACCAAATCAAGGCTCGTGTAAAAAGTCCTTACTCTATTTGGAGTAAGATGCAGAATAAACACGTCACCTTTGACGAGATTTATGACATCCTCGCTGTGCGTATTATCTTCACGCCTAAACAGCAAGAAGACGAAATAAACGAATGCTTTAATATCTACGTTGCCATCAGTAAAATCTACAAATCACACCCTGACCGACTGCGCGATTGGCTCAATCATCCCAAGGCCAACGGTTATCAGGCTCTCCACGTGACGCTGATGAGCAAGCAAGGACGATGGATCGAGGTGCAGATTCGCAGTGAACGGATGAACGAAATTGCCGAACAGGGGTTCGCAGCACACTGGAAATACAAGGCTGGTAATGAAATAGCCGAAGACGAGGGCGAACTGAACGACTGGTTGGGAACCATCAAAGAGATTCTCGATGACCCGCAACCGGATGCAATGGACTTTCTCGATGCCATCAAACTCAATCTTTTTGCGTCCGAGATATTTGTTTTCACGCCCAAAGGAGAAATTAAAACACTGCCCGCCGGATGCACGGCGCTCGACTTTGCATTTCAAATTCACACGTTCTTAGGTAGTCATTGCATTGGTGCCAAGGTCAATCACAAACTTGTTCCGTTAAGTCATCGTCTGCAAAGCGGCGATCAAGTGGAGATACTTACATCCAAATCACAACACGTTCAGCCTTCGTGGATCAACTTCGTATCTACTGCCAAGGCCAAGGCTAAGATTCAAGCGATTCTCAGAAGAAACAATCGCGAGGTGCAAAAGCACGGTGAAACGCTACTGAACAACTGGTTGAAAAAGAACAATTTAGAGTTGACGACCTCGGTGTTAGACCAACTTTGTAGGTTTCATGAAGTGCAAAAGTACGATAATCTTTTCTTAGCTTTAGGCGAAAAAACCATTATTCTTGGTGACAAAGATCTCGATGAGCTGCACGGAAGGAACCGGGATAGGGAATCGGGAACATCGGGTTGGCGCAGATATGTACCTTTCTTGGGCCACGATAAAAAGAAAAAAGCAGTGGCGGAAACCACCGATCCACTTATCGTCGATAAAGATTTCAACAAGAAAAAGCCCTGTATTATCACCGAAAATTCCATTGGTCGCTATATCTTTCCTACCTGTTGCCATCCTATTCCGGGCGATGATATCCTTGGATATATCGATAATAAGAATCAGATTGAGATTCACAAGCGTACCTGTTCGGTAGCAAGCAAACTCAAATCCAGCTTCGGTAATCGCATTCTTGATGCCCAATGGGATATGCACCGTAAGTTACTCTTCGATGCAACGATTGCTATTCACGGTATCGATCGTACCGGAATGTTGCACGATGTGGCTGATGTCATCTCCGGCGAACTTAATGTAAACATCCATAAAATCACCATTTCCAGCGATGAAGGTATCTTCAACGGAATCATTGAACTGCGCGTTCACGACCGCGAAGATGTAAAAACCGTTATGGATCAGCTCCGAAAAATTCCCGATATGCAAGAACTCCAAGAGCTACTTTGAGCTTTTACTAAGACGAAAAGGGGATGCCATCTTGCAAAATGACATCCCTCTTTATTATAAATTCACACCAAACCGTCAAGCTGAAGCTTGAGTTCTTTCAGTTGATCACGTACGGAGATGAGGGTAGTAAGTACTTCCGCACTTTTGTCAACCCCCTTTCGATTCTCGTTGATCATCTTTCTCGCAGCTGCTAATTTGAATCCCCGCACTTTCACCAGCGTGTAGATACTGCGCAAGAGTTCAATATCCTTCTCGGTATATTGTCTGACTTTCGTAATTGATTGCGTCTTAGGCTTGAGCTGCGGGAGCTCCGTCTCCCAATATCTCAGGGTACTTTCGTTCACGCCTATCATCGCTGCAACTTCCTTAATGGAGTAATACAACTTCAAATTTTTATCCGGATTCAGTGGCATAACAATCTACTTTGTCTGCAAAAATACTGAAAATATTCAAGAAAACTATTCCCTTTTCTCCTTATTTTATATATCTTAGAGAACGGCCTCACCCTCTATCTCTCTCCCTTGGGAGAGAAAACATATCCATTAGTCGGTAAACGCACAGCTTATAATCATCTGTATTAGAGAGGAAAACGTCTTGTTTATCTGTATTGGAGGACGATTGGTACATCATCCTCCAATCAAACATAAATCCAAAAGAATAAAAACGGAACAGAATTTGTATGTGATTGATTTTCTGCAACATACAGATCTTTTTTCAATTAATGGTTACTTGCACGGCAATTAACGGTTGAACGCACAATGAAAAACGGTTAAACGACAAGTGTTTAACCGTTAATTACAGGACGATTGACAGTTCATCAGGAAGCAATTTGTATATCATTGATTATCAGTAACATATAATAAGCCGCAACATTTTTCCCTTGGGGGCTTCTTTCTAAAAATAATTCACCCAACCATAAGGTTTGAAAAAAATTGCGTACTTTTGCATTCAATTATTCAAGAATATATCAATTCTGGCGAAATAAATGATGATGACAGCGAATGAAATACGCGACTCATACAAGAAATTCTTTGAGTCGAAGGGACATACCATCGTGCCTTCTGCGCCGATGGTCATCAAAGACGATCCCACACTGATGTTTACCAATGCGGGAATGAATCAGTGGAAGGACATCATTTTGGGCAACAAACAGCCCGAACCGCGCCGCCGCACCGACTCACAGAAGTGTCTGCGCGTGAGCGGTAAGCACAATGACCTCGAAGAAGTGGGGCACGACACTTACCATCATACGATGTTTGAGATGCTTGGAAACTGGAGTTTCGGCGACTATTTCAAAGAAGGCGCCATCGATTATGCGTGGGAATATCTGGTAGATGTGCTGCATCTCAATCCCGACGACTTGTATGTAACGGTGTTTGAAGGCGCTCCCGAGGAGGGACTTTGTCGTGATTCGGAGGCGGCTTCCTATTGGGCGAAGCACGTTCCGACCAGTCATATCATCGACGGTAACAAGCACGATAACTTCTGGGAGATGGGAGATACAGGGCCGTGTGGCCCTTGTTCGGAGATACATCTTGATTCGCGCACACCCGAAGAGAAAGCAAAGACACCGGGACGAACGCTTGTCAACAAGGACGATCCGCAGGTAATCGAGATCTGGAACATTGTTTTTATGCAGTATAACCGCAAAGCCGACGGGTCGTTGGAGTCGCTTCCGATGCACGTTATTGATACGGGTATGGGCTTCGAACGCCTTGTTCGTGCCCTGCAAGGCAAGCACTCTAACTACGATACGGATATATTCCAACCCATTATCAAAGAGATTTGTCGGCTCACCGGCCACGAATACGGCAAAGACGAAGCTACGGACGTGGCGATGCGTGTGGTTGCCGACCATCTCAGAGCAGTGGCTTTCTCCATTGCCGACGGGCAATTGCCGGGCAATGCAAAGGCCGGTTATGTCATTCGTCGCATTCTTCGGCGTGCCGTTCGCTATGCTTACACGTTCTTAGGACAGAAAGAAGCCTTTATGTATAAGCTCCTCCCGGTGCTCATTCACGAGATGGGCGAGGCTTATCCTGAGTTATCCGCGCAGCGAGAACTCATCGGACGGGTGATGAAAGAGGAGGAAGACTCGTTCCTCCGCACGTTAGAGAAAGGTATCTCGCTGCTTTCCGATGCGATCGATGAACTCAAATCGGCCGGCAAAACACAGCTCGACGGGATACAAGCATTCCGACTTTTTGACACGTATGGATTCCCCTTAGATCTCACCCAACTGATTTGCCGCGAACATGGAATAACTGTCGATGAAGCGCAATTTGATGAGGAGATGCAGAAACAGAAATCTCGCGCACGCAATGCAGCGCAGGTTGAGAACAGTGATTGGGTAGAAGTGCACAGTGGTGAACAGCAGTTCGTAGGCTACGATTACACCGAATACGAGTGCAGAATACTGCGTTACCGCAAGGTTACACAAAAAAAGAACTCGTTTTTCGAGCTCGTTCTCGACTTCACTCCATTCTATGGAGAGATGGGCGGACAGGTAGGTGACCAGGGAGTGCTGGTCAATGAGAACGAGACTGTCAACGTTCTCGACACCAAACGAGAGAATAACCAAAGCATACACATCGTTAAAGAACTGCCCAAAGACCCCGAAGCGCCGTTTATGGCGTGTGTAGACACTGAGAAACGAGAGGCCAGTGCAGCTAATCATACAGCCACTCACCTGCTTGATTACGCGCTGAAACAAGTCTTGGGAGACCACGTTGAGCAGAAGGGTTCGTATGTTTCGTCCGACACATTGCGGTTTGACTTCTCGCATTTTCAAAAGGTCAGTGATGCAGAAATCCGTCAAGTGGAGCGCTTGGTCAATGAAATGATTCGCCAAGACTTCCCTCTCGACGAGCACAGAGACACGCCGATGGAGGAAGCTAAACAAATGGGCGCTGTGGCATTGTTCGGTGAAAAGTACGGCGATAAGGTGCGCGTGGTACGCTTCGGACCGTCTTGCGAGTTTTGCGGAGGCATCCACGCCAAGAGCACCGGTCGTATCGGGCTGTTCAAAATCATCAGTGAGAGCTCCGTGGCAGCAGGTATTCGCCGCTTCGAAGCTATCACCGGAAAGGCTTGCGAAGAGTCTGTCTATGTCTTGGAAGATACGATCAAGGATCTCAAAGCCCTCTTCAACAATGCCAAAGATCTGAAAACCGTCATCACAAAGTATATCGACGAGCACGAAGCAATGCGTAAAGAGATTGATAAGTTTCAAGCACAAGCTGTGGAACGGACCAAGAATCTGCTCATCGAGCGTGCCGAAACAATCAACGGAACGACTGTGATCAAAGCCGTGTTGCCTATCGATCCCAACGTGGCTAAGGACCTCGTGTTCAAGATTCGGGAATCGATTCCAACGCATTTGCTGTGTGTTATCGGTTCAACCGCTAACGAAAAACCTCTGCTGAGCGTGATGTTGAGCAACGATTTGGTGAAGGATCACGACCTGAATGCAGGTCAGATGGTGCGCGAAGCAGCCCGACTCATCCAAGGAGGAGGCGGTGGTCAGCCGCATTATGCATCTGCCGGCGGCAAGCATCTCGATGGTTTGACGGCCGCAGTGGATCGAGTTGTCGAATTGGCGAAGCTTTGATACGAGCCTGGGATTAAGAATTTGAAGAATAAAGGAGTTAAGCCGAATGTAAAACGAATGGCTTAACTCCTTTTCTTTTTCAGTGTTTGAATGCTCAATCAACTACTATCTGTCGCATCGAGGGCAGCATCTCGTCGAACAAGTTACGACTGACACGCCGTCCGCGAAGGCTTCGGACAACTGGATAAGTAGCAAAACGAGTATCCGAAGAGATGTACCACGCGAAATGATTTACTGTAAATAATTGCTTCAATTGTGCGTTGATACGAGTAGCATAACCACGATTTACCACCGAGAAATAGCACTCACCGCTTTGCATTTCCAATGCCAATACTAAATAATCAGTTGTTTTTTGAGATACGACAGCACATCCAATCTTATTCATTCGGGCACTAACTGAGATTTCCCAACCGTACTTTCGATTGAGTGCATCCATCATTTCGCGAAACACGATGCCGTGAGGCGAAGTATCTTTCACGCCCGTATAAGCAATAGAATAATGTATCATTTCGTGTAAAAGCGTGTTTTGGAATTGCCGTTCGGTCTGTTCATAATAGATACTCAGGCGTATCGCGTAGTCAGAAAAAGTTGTTTTCCCACAGCGAATACGTCTCTTACAGGCCATCGTTCCCAATTGGGTACGCGACTGGGAGAGTGCTAACTTCGGACGAGGAAGTCCTCCGCCGAAGTATTCTCGATTGAATCGGTCAAACCAAAAGGTAAGCCACGCGAGATCAATCGTCATAAAGGATGACCTCCCTCAGCCCCTCTGAAAGAAGGGAGAATGATTGAATAGTAAATGGAAAATATTGATAAACTAATCATTTGTTATGTAATTCGGCTACAAGATATTCTGAACAAGTGCCTATCCGGTGTAAATCGCTCATCATCACGATTTTGAGCGGTTGCTTCAACGACCTGGCTGTGAGCAGTTCAATCGGCCGACGCACCTTGTTCCGATAATGAACGTTACCGTAAACAAAGATTCCCACAATGAGAAACAGCATTGCCAAGCTCCCCTTCGCACTGTTGATGAGCAGCGATGAAGGCATGATGTGTACGAGTCTACCAAGATCTAAAAGCCCGAACAGCATCACTACATAAAGCAAAATAAAGATAGATGATGTGCCGATCTCATACATCGGCACGGCTACTGATATTGGTACGCGATCCAATCCGAGACCGAAGTCTACGAAAAGCAGCACGATCGACAGAGCCAACAGTACCACAATGCCGGCTTTAAAACCTGTATTCAATGGCAGAATCTGCCAAATACGCCAAAGAGAATAGGCTGTTCCGAGAATCGGAAGCAGCAAAAAGAACATTATCCCTAATTTCATCGCTGCACAGGTAATGCAAAAAATCCGAACGGAAAATGCATAATTGATGAAAGCCTCATCCCCGTCTCCTCTCCAAAAGGAGAGGGGAGAGGCTGTTCTTTATATTTTATTGATAATCAGATAGATATAAGATACTCTGTAATTAACGATTTCCCGCATTGCAAGTCGCGGTTAAATGCACTGCAATCAACCGTTAATTATACGCCGTTTAACCGTTAAATGCAAGGTGTTTAACGGTTAATTGGAATGCACTTTATATTCTGTTGATTCTCAACAATATACGAGCTATGATTCGCCTTACCTACCATTCATTCAGATGCAGAGGCAAGATAGTGCTTATTTTGTATCGAATAGCTCATTGAGTGCTTTCTCCAACTTATCCGAGAGTACGGTTCCAAGAATCACTTTACCGTCTTTCCCGATGAGATACAGGGCCGGAATCCATTTCACGCCGTATGCTTTTGCAATGTCGGTATTGTGAAATTTCTTCAGCTCACTTACCTGAACGTAAGGGATATTGAACTTTTCCACCCCTTTGCGCCAGGCTTCACGATCGGTGTCGAATGACACACCGATAAACTCCACGCCGCGTTTGTGAAACTCGTTGTACATCCGCACCACATTCGGAGCATCTTTCCGACAATCCGGACACCACGAAGCCCAAAAGTCAATCACCACATAACGGCCTTGGAGTCGGGCCGAATCGAAATCCTTTCCGTCGAGAGTTTTCAAGTTGAAAGCCGGAGCCTGTACTCCCGGTTTCAGCATTTCGGTGGCATACTTGGCATCGTCGTCCGACTCGGGAGTCGTCTGTGCCGTGACAGAAAGTGCAGAAAACGCCATCGCTAACAATGAGATGGCCATACGTAAATGTTTCATTTTCTATTTCTTTTATCATTATTGTAGGCTGCAAAGATACGGATTAATTCATAATTTATAACGCATAATACATAATTTAAAGACCGAATGCCTTTTCGAAAGCCCTTTAACGAACTTTCATATAAAAAAGAGACGGAATAAACAGACATTTATGAGAAAAAGAGTAATTTTGTCGTCGTAATCAGGTAATAATTAAACGCTACCAAAATAGATGAATATGAAAAAGATAAGAGCAGTCGTTGTAGGTTACGGCAACATCGGACGCTATGCCGTGCAGGCATTGGAAGCAGCCCCGGACCTTGAGATCGCAGGTATCGTTCGCCGAAACGGCGCTGACAATAAACCGATGGAGTTGGCCCCATACACGGTGGTTAAGAATATCAAAGAACTGGAAAACGTAGACGTTGCCATCTTGGCAACACCCACACGAAGCTGCCCTGAGTATGCCAAAGAGATTCTCTCGTTGGGCATCAACACCGTAGACAGCTTCGATATTCATACAAGTATTCTCGACTATCGTGCTCAGTTGGCGCCCATCTGCAAAGAACATCAAGCTGTTTCGGTGATTGCTGCGGGTTGGGATCCAGGTTCCGACTCCATCGTTCGTACTTTAATGCAGAGCCTCGCGCCCAAAGGTCTCACCTATACCAACTTCGGGCCGGGTATGAGTATGGGCCATTCGGTATGTGCTCGCGGCAAAGCGGGGGTGCAGAATGCCCTTTCGATGACCATCCCTTTGGGTGAAGGAATCCATCGAAGGATGGTCTATGTGGAGTTGGAAGACGGTGCCAAGATAGAGAATGTAAGTAAACTGATTAAAGAAGACCCGTATTTCGCCAACGATGAAACACATGTTTTCTCCGTACCTTCGGTTGATGCTGTGCGCGATATGGGTCACGGCGTACATCTGGTACGTAAAGGTGTGAGCGGAAAAACACAGAATCAGCGTCTTGAATTTGATATGAGTATCAACAATCCGGCACTGACAGGACAAGTGTTGGTCAACGTTGCGCGCGCATCTATGCGTCAACAGCCGGGCTGCTACACGATGGTAGAAATTCCGGTCATTGATATGCTCGCGGGCGAAAGAGACGAATTAATCGGTCATTTGGTATAAAAATTGTGTAAAATATAAATAGAAAAACGATGAATAAGTATTTCAAGATGATGCTTCCGGCCTTAGCTGTTGCCGCAATTGTAGTATTTGCCAGTGCAAAACAAGATGATGAAGTCATCACCAAGCGTGAAGGAATAACTATTGTCAATACAACTTCACTAAGTAAAAACGTCAAAGGATTTAAAGGTTCGACACCCGTTAAAATCTATATAGAAAAGGATAAGGTGGTGAAAATAGAGGCTTTGTCCAACAAGGAGACGCCGAAATTCTTTGAAAAAGCCAAGACTGTGCTTGCCACTTGGGAAGGAAAATCTGTTAAGAAAGCAGCCAAACAAGATGTAGACGGTGTCAGCGGAGCTACATATTCATCCAAGGCACTGATCAAGAACGTGCAATTGGGTTTGCAATACTACAACGAGCACAAGTAGATTCCACATTTTTCACAAAGGAACAATTGTACTCACAATGATCAATATTCAAGGAATAACCAAGAGTTTCGGGGTGTTGCAGGTGCTCAAAGGCATTGACCTGCATATCGACAAGGGCGAAGTGGTAAGTATTGTCGGCCCGAGCGGAGCCGGAAAAACTACGCTTCTGCAAATCATCGGTACGCTCGACAGACCCAACAGCGGCTCAATTGAGGTGAACGGAATCGATATTTGCTCATTGAATACAAAGAAATTGAGCGACTTCCGCAATCGAAACATCGGCTTTGTATTCCAATTCCATCAGCTGTTACCTGAGTTTTCGGCCTTGGAAAACGTAATGATTCCGGCCTTTATAGGTGGTATCGGTAAGAGCGAAGCCAAGGAACGAGCCAAAGAATTGCTGGCTTTTATGGGACTGAACGACCGCATTCACCATAAGCCCAACGAACTCTCGGGAGGCGAAAAACAGCGTGTTGCCGTAGCACGAGCCCTGATCAACAACCCCGCCGTTATCCTTGCAGACGAGCCGAGCGGTAGTCTTGACACCCAAAACAAGGCAGAACTCCACCGACTATTTTTCGATTTGCGTGACAAATTCGGGCAAACTTTCGTCATAGTCACCCACGACGAAGAGCTTGCAAACATCACCGATCGCACCATTCATTTAAAAGACGGAATGATTGTCGATACCGATACTCCGACAAAAACTCCGCTCCCTGAAAGCGAAATATCTGAAATCGAGAAGTAAGGGAGATATCAACAAGCAATGATGAAACGAATCAAATTAGGCGAATACAATCGACTTACCATTGTGAAGGCCGTGGATTTCGGGCTCTATCTCGACGGAGGAGATGAGGGAGAGATTCTTTTGCCAAGTCGATATGTGCCGAAAGACTGTCGGATTGGTGATGAATTAGATGTTTTTATCTATCTCGACAATGAAGAACGAATCGTTGCCACGACCCAGAAACCATTGGCAAAGGTAGGCGATTTTGCCTATTTGGAGGTGTCATGGGTCAACGAATACGGCGCATTTTTGCATTGGGGACCGCTGAAAGACCTCTTTTGCCCGTTCCGCGAGCAGAAAATGAGGATGGAAATAGGCGAAAGTTACATCGTATTTGTGTATATCGACAGAGAGAGTTATCGTATCGCGGCCTCTGCTAAGATTGAACACTACTTGCAAAAAGACACTCCGCCCTATACCGTCGGTACTGAAACGGATCTGCTGATATGGCAGAAGACAAACTTGGGATTTAAAGTTATTATTGATAATCGATATCAGGGACTGGTCTATGAAGACCAAATATTCAAGCGAATTCATACCGGCGACCGGATGAAAGGTTATATCTCACAGGTGCGCGAAGACGGGAAACTTGACGTAACACTGCAACCCTTAGGCTATCAGCAGGCCCGTGCTTTCTCGGACACATTGCTGCAATATCTCAAAAACAACGGAGGCTTCTGTGATTTAGGCGACAAGAGTGATGCTGAAGATATCAAACGCCGCTTTCAGGTAAGCAAAAAAACATTCAAAAAGGCCGTCGGCGATCTGTATAAACGATGCTTGATCGTGCTCGACGAGCAAGGAATCAGACTCGTGTAATCTCTTATCTCATCACCATTCCATCAGCTTTCTGAATCGAATGAGAACCGATTTCAGCACGGGCTCTATTCAATCAAATAAAAAAGTATGGACTTTTAAATCAGAAAATCTGTATCTTTCAGAAAGTACTAATATACAAATGGAAGTCAACCAACAACCAATCGCCTTTCATTTAACGGTTAATTGCAATACAAAGGAGCATAAGAGAAAGTGAAAAAGGTGAAAAGTAAAGGGGTGAAAAGAATGATTAGAGAAGTAAAATCATTCTTTTCACCCCTTTACTTTTCACCTTTTCATCGTTATTTATTGATGTCTGCGAGATAGCGTTCGGCTTCTAAGGCAGCTTTGCAACCGCTTCCTGCGGCCACGACGGCCTGCCGATAGACACGATCTGCACAATCTCCGGCAGCAAAGACACCCGGAATGTTGGTGCGAGGAGTACCTTCGATGGTCTTAATATACCCCACTTCGTCGAGGTCGATCCAGTCTTTGAACACGTCGGTGTTAGGTTTATGACCGATGGCGAGGAAGAAACCATTGAGCGGGAGATCGTATTTCTGTTCATCTGCTTCACCTTTTCGCTTAATGAGATGTGCCCCTTCAAGTCCGTTTTCACCGTAAAGGCCGAGTGTATTGTGCTCGTAAAGAATTTCGATTTTCTCATTATCTTCTACCCGTTTCTTCATAACCTCAGAAGCACGAAGATAAGGTTTGCGTACAATCATATATACCTTGCTGCACAATCCGGCCAGATAGGTAGCCTCTTCGCAGGCTGTATCGCCGCCACCTACAACTGCAACAACTTTCTTGCGATAGAAAAAGCCGTCGCAGGTAGCACACGCACTGACCCCCTGTCCATTGTATTTCTTCTCGTCTTCAAGGCCAAGATACTTGGCAGAAGCACCTGTTGCAATAATGACAGTCTCTGCTTCGATTTCCGTTCCACGGTCGGTAGTGAGTACATAAGGTTGTTTGCTTAAGTCGGCTTTGGTGATAATTCCGTCGCGGATATCTACACCGAAACGCTCGGCCTGCTTTCTCAGGTCCATCATCATCTGATTGCCGTCTATGCCTTGTGGGTAACCCGGGAAGTTTTCTACCTCTGTGGTCTGTGTGAGTTGGCCTCCCATCTGCAATCCGACGTACTGGATGGGGTTGAGATTAGCCCGTCCTGCATAAATGGCAGCTGTATATCCTGCCGGTCCGCTGCCGATAATTAAGCAGCGTGTGTATTCTCGTGAATCCATAAGTTGATAAGTTTTAAATTGATAAATCTTTGAATTTTATAAGTTTTTTAGTTGATGGAGCTTCAGTTTTACCGTTCACTATCAGCTATAAATTGTTGGTTTATAAGTTGATGAGTTTTTAAGTTAGTAAGAAAACTTATAAACTTAAAAACTCATCAACTAACAAACTCACGCTACTATTTCAGCAATTCCTCAATCTCTTTGGCTATATTCTCGATCTTTTCAGTAGGTTCGAAGCGAGCGATAACCTGTCCTTTCTTATTGATGAGGAATTTAGTAAAATTCCATTTGATGTCGTTTTTCTGCTTATAGTCGGGATCTTGCTCAGTCAACATCTTTTCCAAGATAGGTGCAATGGGATGACTCATATCCCAACCGGCAAAACTTTTCTGCTCTTTTAAAAACTTATAGAGAGGGGAGGCATCGTCTCCGTTGACTTTAATCTTTTTAAAACGCGGGAACTCCGTACCATAATTGAGCTTACAAAACTCGTGAATTGACTCGTCAGTACCCGGTGCTTGTTGTCCGAATTGGTTGCAGGGGAAGTCTAATATTTCAAATCCCTGTGCGTGATATTTCTCATATAATTTTTCCAACTCTTCATATTGGGGAGTGAAACCGCATTTGGTGGCTGTGTTTACAATGAGGAGAACCTCGTCTGAATACTCTTTGAGAGATACTTCTTTATCCTTTCTGTCCTTGACAGAGAATTCGTAAACTGTTTTCATTTTTATCTTTTCTTTAATTGATAACATTGCAAAGATAGTAATTTTAGATGGAAAACGACGGTCGAGTAGGTGGAATTAATGATATTTAGGGAAATCCCTCGTAGGGGTAGGAGTTGTCCTATGCAGAAATAGATGAAATGATTTGCCTCGGCTTTATGTTTTTTCTATATTTGCAGCAGAAATAAACGACAGAATAAATAATTTTAAATAGTAAGACAATGAAAAAGATTTCGACTTTGATTACGGCGATGCTGGCGGTGTTGTTGTCATTTACCTTTACCTCGTGTGATGAAGATTCGGGTATAGCTTATACCTTGGAAGGTACGTGGAAAGGCAATATGTATGTTTCATCGACCTATAATGGCCGGACTTATGACACTACTTATTCGGAGATTTGTTTCTTACGCGATCCTTATACTTACTCTTCGGGAACGGGTTATTGGATTGATCATTATCGTAATACGGGTTGGGGAAGGAACTATGTGGCTAATCATATTGAATGGACGGTGGATAACGGTACTATCACTGTTTATTTCGTGGAAGAGAGAACCACTGTTCAGATTCGGGATTATGGACTGAATGGAAAGTACTTTAAAGGCACGATCTATTATGGAAAACAAATCGTGGATTTCCGTCTGACACACGTTTCGTCGCCTAATTGGAGTGACTATGATTATGGTCGGAACCATTTCCCTTACGGTCGGGCCGTTGTAGACAGTACGACAACGAATGAACAGCCTGTCAGATTCTTTCGGGAGAAATAAGAAGTAATAGTATTGCGATATGAGAAAAATGATGACATTGATGGCTGTTGTGGCAATAACCGCACTGCCATTAGCTCTGATCGGATGTGAAGAGGAACATTATTATCGGAGGGATAACCATTATTATCCCAATGGGAACAGGCAACAAAGGCAGAGCAATGATGATGATTTCTGGGTGGCAATGGCCCAGACAATGGCTGGAAAGTGGAGAGGCACGATGCGAGCTTATGAAATTGATAAGAGCGGAAAAGCCATAGACAGTATTGATTTCAGTACGGATATCGAGTTTATACAGAGCAATAGTCGTGCAATCAACGGCACAGGAACACAGTATGACTTTAAGAAAGGAAACTCATCGGATAATGCCGACTATGTGAGAGCATTCTCTTGGGAGATTGACCGACAATCGGGAGACGTCTATCTCACGTATAAAGAACAGAAAGGAGATTATAAAATGCGGATTCCTTACAAAGAGTTGAATCTTAATGATCGTGTTTTCACGGGCTATCTCTATGCAGCAGACGGCGGTGAAATAGATGATTTCTATTTCAAACGTTATTCAGCGAATGTCAAACAGATGAAAATCGTATTTGAAGAATGATGCCGGCGATTCGGTTGATTTGTATAAAATAAGACAAGCCTGATAGGAATATCCTATTAGGCTTGCTTGATTTTATTTTGCTTCTAAGTCTTTGGGCTCGTTTCTTTCCAAATTTTTCCGACTAAGTTTATTTCAATCCCCACGCTCTTTTAATGTTATCGGTATGTTGACTCTCTACGTGTTCCTCTATATTATCGGGTAGATTGCAGAAGAAGTCGATTCCCGTAAGCTCCTCTAATTGGTCGATATTCGTGATGTAATCGCCGAGACGACGCTTCTTTTTATATTTCTTGTGCTCGAACCAAAAGCCCAGCGCCTTGTAACCGGTTGCATTTTTGCAGAGGATTGCTACGAAGAAGAATTTTGGAACGGGGATTCTTACAGAGCCTCTGCTGAGATATTGTAGAATATTTCCATTGTCGATAGTTCCTCCCTTGACCACATAAAGCGTGTCACGAAAGCTCGACATATTCCAACTACGCACTTGTTCTTCCATCTGTTCCCACGGATAATCCACTTGGTTGAACTCTTTGAACTGCGGTTGCATATTCGTGAGGAAGAAAGTTTGTCTGTTTGCCTCCTTTGAATATTGTCGATCAGCCGACGGACAAATGTGCCCGTGGTCGAATCCGGAACCGTAATAAGGATCGGGAATCAGTTGATAGTCATGCGGCAACAATTCATCGTTGGGATAACCGTTGCTAGTGTCATAGCGACCCACGTGTCCGCCGCTGTTGCTATCATACATCTGATAACACGACCAGCGCTGAGCCGACAACCGGGTATCCCACTCCGTAGAATAGTTTACGCCATATTGGTCGTTTGTTTTATGCACAAGGACGATGCTGTTTCCGTTTTTGAGTTTTGGAAATTCAAGTCGGACGATTTCTTCGGGGATGTCTGCCGTAGGTATATTGGCGTTGGCATTAGGGGTAGTAGGATGTTTGTTGTCGTTATCATCCTTGCTGCACGATATGAAACTTGAAACAGAGAAGACGAGACAAATAATGATTTTGATAACTCTCATAGCTATAATACAATAAAAAAGTGCGACCAACCGCATATGCAACTACGGCCGAACGCACTTTTATTTTCCTTAATGTATCTTACGATATTCTATTTCTTGATCTTACCGTAACGGTTCATAAAGCGATCGACACGACCAGCCGTATCAACAAGTTTACTCTTACCGGTATAGAACGGGTGTGAAGTGCTTGAGATTTCGACTTTAACCACGGGGTAAGTCTCGCCTTCAAATTCTACTGTCTCAGTTGTTTTGCAAGTAGACTTTGTAAGGAACATATCGCCGTTGGACATATCTTTGAATACGACGGGACGATAGTTTTCTGGGTGAATACCTTTTTTCATTTTTAATTTATTGTTTAATCTTGATTCTATTCAATATGGGTTGCAAAATTACTAAGAATTTCGCAGCCCGCCAAATATTTCTCGATGTTTTTAGTTTGCATATGTAATGGTGATCGTTTGCACGCGAAGTTGAATGCCACCGCCTGTTGCTTCGGTAAAGACATTGGTATAAATGGCTTTCACCCCATCAAATTTGACAGTTGCTTTGGCATTACCCACATAATTGGTGCCTTTAAACGAATCGCAGGTAAATACGATTTTGGCTATTGCTTTCTTGCCGTTGATCGTGATGGTGTTGTTTTTGTAGACACGTACTCCTTTGGTCTTAGAATGAAATAGAGGAGCATTCGTCTCGCCGTTAGCATCAAAGGTGATGGTCGTTCCATCTGTTAGAGTGAATGTTGTGACTGGTTTGTTATGGACAAAACTTTGTTTTGCCAAATCCACTTCAATCGTTTCAGTGCCTGCTGTGGCAGCCTTGTTGATCATGGTGACAGTTTTTTCCGATATGGTTACAACGTCGCTCGATGGGGTCGGAGGTGTAACACCGCCCGAAATTTTACCGTTCAAGGAGTAAAGATAGGTCTTATTGGTAACTGATTCGGGTGTATTGCCTTTGAAATTGACGAACGGCCCAAAGACCACTACATCGTCTCCCACCTTGAGATCCTTGTCGGATGTGAACTTCTGATTGCCCAATCCTTTCGAGCGGAAGATGTAAAGCTGATTCTTTTCAGTGCCGTCATCGGAAATATAATAGGTAGCATTGCCATATTGTAGGTCAATTTTATTAATCGATACAATCTTACCTTTTACGTACATATCGTCTGAATTGACATCGGCTTTTAGTGCTTTGATTGTCTTTAAAGCTGCTGCTACATTGTAAGGGTCGGCTTGCGTGCCACTGCCTTGGGGATCGCCTTCGTCCGAAGAGCCGCCGGCTGTCTTTCCGTTGAGCGAATAAATATAGTTGCCTTGTGCAAACTCGTGTGTACCATTGAAGTCGATGAGTTTGCCGCAGACGATCACTTCGTCGCCTGCTTTGATTTCGCCCTCTGTCTTGAACTTGACTTTACCGAGCGAGAAGCCGCGAAATACTTCCAATTGGTTGTTAACCGTACCGTCATCGGATATATAATAGGTGGCGTTGCCATATTTTTTGCCATCTATTTCTTTCACCGACACGATTTTGCCTTTTACATATACTTCTTTATCTAAGCCGATTCCAGCTTTGATAAAGTTGTGTGCTGCTGTCACATTAAATGGATCTGCCTGTGTGCCTGTACCTTTGGGATCGACTGGTTGAGGTTTCTCCTCATTCTTGGTCGGAGTGTTGTAAGGCGCCGGAACGTCTTCACAGCTGACGAAAGTCATTGCTATAAGAGCCAGCACAAGCATTGAATAAATGAGCTTTTTCATATTGATGTTCTTTTATTAATTGCAGATGATGATATAATTATTCGATGGTGAAGTCCTTGATTTCCCAAGTTCCCGCAGTGGTTGACGTTCCCTTGTAGACGAAAGCTACCTGAATCTTGTTGCCGGCATACTTCGTTATATCGATGCGTTGTGTGGCTCCGGGAGTTGAGAACGTTGTAAAGCCTTTCTCGGGTTTGGCCGGATAACCGATTTTCAAGGGCTCCCATTTGCCCTTTTCGGTCTTGATATAAACCATAGCTTCCTCTTCCAGCTTTCCGAAATAAGCATTGATGACTTGCTTGAAAGTCAGCGTTGCTTTCTTAATTTTGCTCAAATCGATAACAGGCGATATCAACCAACCTTTGGCGTCATTGTTTTTACCATTAGCATAAGCACTGGCTTTCATATAAGAAATGCCATTATAGGTGGTGTGTGCCCACACTTGCTTGAGGTCTCCACTTAATTTCAGACTGTCAATAGTGAATGCCCCCTGTCCCGTTGCAAATTTTTCGCTGAAATAAGCCAATACGGTCTTCTCGATGTCTGCTGGTGTTCGCATCGATATCTGCCACGTGTTGCGGTAGCGGGTGAAGATTCCGGTGAGATTGATGGTGTCTTTTGTCATTGGCGCATTGGCAAAATCTGCAAATGTGCTGGTACGAACCACCAGATTTCCGGTGCTGATATTCGTGCCTGAAATCAGATCCTTCAATTGCCGATTAACACTCCCGCCCTTATCTTTCTGGCTCTTGGGCGCGTAAACGGCCTTACCATCAGCACCTACAAAGACCACTTTCGCGATCGTCATCAGTTTTCCTGCATTGGATTCCAGGTATTTGGCATCGCTGATACGACTCATATCAAACTCTTCTGCCAGTGCCTGAGCCTTCGTGGCATCTGCTTCGCCGATGAGTTTGAAGTGTTCCTGCCACGTGAAGCGGTTCATTTTTCCCACGGATTGGGCACCAGTCGCGGTGTTGGTATATATACCTCCGAGTTGAGCTTGTTGTCCGTAACCGCCTACTACCAAGCCTTTAAGGCTGATAAGAATCTCTTGTCCTACGGGCAAATAGCCGTGAAGGCCAGTCGCACCAATGCCGACAAGTAAGGCGCCGGTCTTGTCTTGCACGGCGATTTGCTGATAAAGATTTCCCTGAATATCGTTACCCGTGACGATGACTTTCAGTTGTTGCTCTTCGGTTATCTCTTTATAACTATTACCGGAGATAACAGATTGGTAAGTGGCCTTCAATTGGGCGACCGTGATTACGTTTGATTCCGTCAGGCTGTTGTTACCCCACGGTGCCCCCTTTCGGTTGAAATCAGGCCCTGCGTAATCGCTTCCCATACAGGAAGTGAGCAGTGTGCCGACCATTACCATTATAATATATGTCAGTCTTTTCATATCTTTGAAATTATTTAGAATCTGTAAGCGACTTGGAACATACCGATTGTTCCGAAAGCATAATACTTTTTGGGGTTATGAAGGAATGAGTAAGTGCGCATCTTGTTGAGCGTACCGTCATCTTTAACGGTGTAATTGCTCCGGCTGTACTCATATCCGCCAGTTACGATTCGTTGGTTATTCAGAATGTTGTTGACAATGAGATTAAAGCTGAGTTGACCTGTATGGAGACGGATTGACTTGCCGATGCTGCCCGACATCATCCATCCGCCGTGCCCTTTCGCCTGCTCCGGCACGATGAAATTGCCTTCGTTGTCGATGCTGTGCATCGTGGTGAGGGTGCCTTGATAGCGGAAACTCGGCGTATAAGACAAGTAGATGCGATCATAATAGTTCATATTCAGATCCGCATACCAGCCGTTTTGGTGGAAACTTAGTCCGATACTGCTAGCCGTAAGCGGTGTTCCGGCTTCGCGCATACCTTTATTCATCACAATGTCTTCGGTTATTTGGGCCGAAGTTGAATTCAGATAAGCCACGCGCGAATTGTTGGTATTCTTTGCTTCACTCCAAGTGCCGATAGCTTTCAGATCAAGATATGAAGTAATTTTGAACTTCACCCCTAACTCTATACCGTAATACGCTTTCTTAATGCCTGTCATCGAGACATAAGTAAATGAATTCACGTCGTCGAAGAAAAAGTTTTGCCACTCCGTTACATGGTCTAACCGACTGTAATAGCCACTCAGATTGGCGTGCAGCCATGCATTTTGGTATTGATAACTGATATCGCTACTCAGTACGTGTTCGTTTTTCAGGTTGGAAACGAAATCGTTATTCATTTCGGGTGCCATAAAAGCGGTTGTTGCTTGGGGTGCGCGCCACTCGTAACCGAAGCCGAATTTGAATACGTGTCCGTATCCAGCGTCGAACGTTACGGCCCCCTTACCTCCGCCTTCACCGAACTTTGCGCGCCTACCTCTGCCGTAAGAGTTTTCCGGGAACAAGCCGTTGCGCATGTATCCATAACGCTGCATATCCGTAGCTCCGAGTTTTCCTGCCGCTATCAGATGCCATCTCCCGGTGGTAACGGCATAGTTGCTCCATACTAAACCTTTGTGAATGGTAAGTCGATAGTCATAACCGAACCTGTCTCCTTCGTATACCAACTTGCCCAAACGGTTAGGACCGGCTGTATTAAGGTCGTAATGGATTGCGTTGCTCAATGCAGGATAATTGCCCAAGGCATAGGTATTGATATTGTGGAAAGACTTTCCGCCTAAGAGATCTTCCATTGTTTGATAGTGGCGACCTTCGTTTTGTCCTAGTACAAGTCCCAAATTCCATACCTTATTTTTATCTATATGGGTGGTCAAAACAGATGAGAGTGTAATTGTTGCATTGTTATTGTGTTTAGCCTGAACGTAATAGAGCGCGTCGTTTCCATTCTTTCCGGCCTGCTCGTTAGCCCAATAGAGACGGTCCCAATTGATTTGTCGGTTAGCCTTTGCAGCAGTCCAGTAATCATAAGCAGCTTGCCAGTCGTTGAAAGCGGCAGCATTGGTGTTATGATTGGCTGCATTGCGCTCTCCCCAAACATCATAGAATGAACTCGGCATATTCTTCCAGTAATCGGGTTGAGGATTCTCTGCATTGCTGTAATTGAGCTTTGTGCTCTTATACACACTATATTTCCCGAAAAGAGAAGTGGTAAGTCGCATATCCTTATTAATATCCCAGTCCCACGTAAGGATAGCAGATGGTGCAAAATCGTTGATAACTCGCGAGTTGCGTTTATGTCCGTTGAGATAGCCCCAATAAGGATTGTAATAATAATCATTAGCCAACCAATAAGCCTCATCGGTAGAAGCGCCTTGTGACGTACGTTCGGTCGGATTACCCCAAGTACTGAATGATACAGAATGGCCGTTGTTCCATTGCTTCTGAACAGCGAAGAAATAAGAGAGTGCATTATAGAAAGTGCCCTCTACGTAACCCCGATTAGCCCAGCGATAAGTGACGTTAGCGGCAATAGCCCAGCCCTTGCTGTTGAAACCGGAAGCATAGGTATACATTCCGCGCAATGTGTAATTGCCGTTTGAACCGAGTAAAGATACACGGTGACCGGTTGCCATATTGCCGGCCCGAAAGTTGTAGTTGTTGCTTCCGGCCATACCGGCTACAGCAAAGTTGCTGTTTTCGAATGGCAATGCGAAATCTACATTGCGGGTCTGTTGATTGAGACCGCCGATCATTGAATAACGAAACTGACCTGACTCCATATCATTTACCGGCATTCCATTGATGTAAATATCATTGTACTTTTGATTGAAAGCACGGTAACGAAATCTCATCGGCGAGAACAGATATCCTACTTGTGATGCGTAGATGTTGGTATTGGAATTGAGAATCGTCACATTCTGAGACATATCATCATCCTCTCCCAACTGCGATTCAGAGAAAGTGAAGGCCGATTCGTCAATAGATTTGGCCGTCTGTTGCTGTGTTTTAGTACTCTGAGCAAATGTCAAAGGAGCATAACACAGGGCGATTACAGCTAATCTCAGCTTTTTCTGCATAGTTGAAAACGATTAATAGTTATTATTCTTATTGCTGCAAAGTAACAAAATAAGTTTTAAAAAAGAAAGGATTTTTTTAAGAAAAATCGACAATATTGCCTTTTTGTCGGATTATTTTGCGATATTTGCACGTTAGATTCACTACATTCGAGAAGTTATATGGAGATGAGATACATTATGAAGAAGCATCTTTTTGCGATCATGTTATCGCTGTTGATATCGGTTTCGGCTTTTGCCGAGAAGAAGTTTGCTGTTTATGCCGTAGGCTTCTATAATCAGGAGAATCTCTTCGACACGTGTCATGATGCAGGAAAAAATGACTATGATTTTCTGCCAAACGGTTCTTATAAATGGGACGGACTGAAATATTCCCATAAACTCCGTAATATGGCGCGGGCGCTTGCCGATATGGGAACCGACGTCTTGCCGCAAGTGGGATGTGCGATCATCGGATTGAGCGAAGTAGAGAACGACAAAGTGTTGGACGATCTCACAGCACAAGCTCCTTTACACGCGCGCGGATATAAATATGTACATATCGAAGGACCTGATAGACGGGGAATAGATTGTGCCTTGCTTTATAATCCTGTGCTTTTTAAAGTGACGAATTCACGTCTTGTCTCCTATATGCAGGAATTGGAGAAAGACAGCGCTTTCTATACGAGAGGGTTTCTCACAGTAAGCGGCCAACTTGCAGGCGAACCGTTGACTGTGATTGTTTGCCATTGGCCGAGCCGTTTCAGCGGGTCATTTTATCGCGAATCAGCTGCTCGGCAGGTTAAAGCGATTAAGGATTCTGTGTTGAAAGAGAATCCTGCCTGTAAGGTATTAGTAATGGGTGATATGAATGACGACCCCATTAATAAGAGTATGTACAACGAACTCAGCGCCAAAGGAAATATCGAGGAAGTGAAGGACGGTGATATGTTTAATCCTTGGTATAATCTCTTGGTTAAGGAGGGAAAAGGCACGTTGCAGTATCAAGGTTCGTGGAATCTCTTTGATCAGATTGTATTGACGCCTAATTTGCTCAATGAGAAAGGGCAGAAAGACTTCTCTACATTAAAGTTTTGGAAGAATCAAGTGTGCCGTTTCGATTATCTTTTGCAAACCGAGGGTGCGTATAAAGGTGCTCCCAAACGTACTACGTCAGGTGGCGTGTGGCTCGACGGATATAGCGACCACTTGCCGGTGGTAGTTTACCTCGTTAAAGAACAAAAGTAATGAAAGAGATAGAAACACACCCTTTCGAACCGTTTATGCCCGAGAACGCTCGGATGTTGATGTTGGGCACGTTTCCTCCGGCTCGGAAACGCTGGTGTATGGAGTTTTATTACCCCAATTTTCAGAATGATATGTGGCGCATATTCGGCCTTGTTTTCTTCGGAGATAAGAATCATTTTGTTGTGAAAGACCGTAAGACATTCGATGTTGACGATATTGTTGCTTTGTTGAAAGATAAGGGAATTGCCATCTTTGATACTGCCAGACGTGTCTGCCGTACTAAAAATACAGCCTCAGATAAAGACTTAGAAATTGTCGAACAGTCGGATTTAGATGCAATGTTGCGACAACTGAGACATTGTCAAGCCATTGTTACTACGGGGCAATTGGCCACTTCGGTTGCCGTCGATCATTTCGGTATTACTCCGCCCAAGGTCGGTCATTTCACAAACTTTACCTTCGAGGGGCGTTTGATGCGTCTTTACCGAATGCCGAGCAGTTCTCGCGCATATCCGATGCGTGTAGAAAGCAAGGCCGAAATATATAAAAGCTGTTTAGTTAATGAGTTCTTAAGTTTTTGAGTTTGTAAGTTTAATGAGTTCTCTGTTATTGCTTAGCAATTCGTTAACTAAAAAAACTTACAAACTCAAAAACTTAAGAACTCACCAACCGGTTAGCTCATCAACTTACAACCCCATCAACTAAAAACTCACATATGACTATTATTGGTATCGCTGGCGGAACGGGCTCAGGTAAAACCACCGTCGTCAAGAAGATTGTAGAAACGCTGCCGCCGCATTATGTGGCTGTGGTTCCTTTGGACTCTTATTACAACGACACAACGGGGATGACCGAAGAAGAGCGCCACGCCATCAATTTCGACCATCCCGATGCTTTCGATTGGAAGCTCCTGATCAAGCAAGTTAATGAACTGCGAGAGGGTAAAGCCATCGAGCAACCCACTTACTCGTATCTGCAATGTAACCGTTTGGCTGAAACCGTTCACGTCGAACCTAAGCCTGTGATCATCATTGAGGGGATAATGACCTTACTCAATAAAAAGTTGCGCGACGTGATGGACCTGAAAATCTTTGTCGATTGCGATCCCGACGAACGATTGATCCGCAATATTCAGCGTGACACCATTGACCGCGGACGTACCGTTTCGATGGTCGTTGAGCGCTATTTGCAAGTGCTTAAACCGATGCACGAACAGTTTATTGAACCTACGAAACGTTATGCCGACCTCATCATACCGCAAGGTGGCGAGAATGTCAAAGGCATCGGAATCCTCTGCAAATATATCGAAGGGCTTTTTCCTGTTTAGTAAATGTCCTAAATAATCGATAGAAATAATGATGATTTTATTTGTTTATTTATGAATATTTTATAACTTTGCAGCGTTTTAAGGTAAAAAAGAAATAACATTAAGATTGCAAGTTTATGAAAAAATTATTTCTCGCATCGTTGATGATGCTCTCGTTAAGTACCGTTTGTCTGGCCCAAGGCGACTCGAAAATGGAGTCTATGAAAGAGCAACAGAAAGTATTGAAGCTCAATACTAAATTAAATGGGCTACGAATGGACTATCAGAAAGCTATCCAAGAGACAGCTGAACTGCAACAAAAAGCTGCTGAGGCCAATGCCGAAGCTAATAGCTCGACCACTGCAGCTTCTTACTCTACTTCCGACGCATCGGCCACAGCCAAAGTTGCCAAAGAGCGCGCTAAAGTTTTGAAGAAAGTAAAGAAAGCTAATGATAAATTGGCAAAGAGCCAAAAGAAAGTCAAAACGTTGGAAAAGAAGATTCGGGATACAGAAGCCGAATTAGCTAAATTAGATGAGAAAATCCAGTTTGTAGATCAGTAATTTATTACAGGTCTTTGCAATAATATCGCTTAAAGAGAACAGTCTTTTCACTGTCATCCCATAGGAGTTATTCCGGATGGGAGGCATTGGAAAGACTGTTTTTATTTTGTTTAGATATATAATGTTCAATAAAGAAAGTCGGTATTCATAAATTAATAGACCTAATGTTTGGTGGCTGATAGCATACCTATCGAGAATGGTCTTTTGGCCGATCTGTCACTTTGATATCAGCTCTATCGATTAGTTATCTCCTCCGGGAATTTCTTGCAGTAAATAAAATCCGAACACTTCCATTTTCTATTGTTGTATAAACTGAGTATAAAATCGATTGAATAAAAGTAGTTGTTTATGAAAATGAACAGATAAAGCAAATAGATAATACCGTTTGAGGATTTAAAACGAGTTGAGATTTGAAAGAAAAACACTTATATTTCTGTCGATTTTTTATTGGTATATTTCTGTTATACTTTTGTTTTATTCTGTTTTGAGTATATTTGTGTCGAATAAGAACTATACGACTTGATGATGAGAACTATGGGACTTGTGGGGCAGAAGTTCCGTACTTCTTCTCATATTAGAAGGGCTTTTATGGATAGATTTTTGTAATATGAGTTTAGGATGGTCTACGATTTCTACTAAGCTTTATTTTGTCATAATAATAACTTTACAAACCTATATAAAGAACCAAAAAAGCATTACCATTTTAAATGGTAATGCTTTTATTTATAATTGTATCAAGTAATATATCAATTATCTGTTTCCGGACGAATAGAGAAGGCGTTGGCACGATGGAATGCACTGTGCACAGGGTTTACCTTGTTTTGGTCGAGATATAGTGATATTGCCTGATATAAGGATGACGGTATGGCTGTCCAGTAATAGCCGGCTACTTTGTTCTTATATAGTTTGTTATCATGACTACCTCGGTGTCCGGCTGCGGGGAAGTATGCCGGAGAGAATCGGGATATGCCGATGAAACTCCATCCATTGTTCCACTCACCATCTACCTTGATGCCTGCGGGTGCAGACTCTTCTTTCCCAGACGTCGTAAAGCCGGTAAATGCGGAGGACGACGGTACATGGAACCCGACAGGACTGGGGTCGTAAATGGTCTTGACGACAGGTGCTGCGCTGTAACCATGGTCTTCATTGGCAGCAGACCACAGGTTCTTGTAGTGGCAGTAGCTCCAATCCGGATTCGCGCTGATTCCCACATAGAATGTAGCTGGGTGTTGGAGGGCTGCACTCTGGAATACACCATTACCTCCCGTTGCTATCGACATAGACTGAGAAGACAGACTTTCCGTTCCCGGGAATGCTTCTTTGCGTCCCCATTGATAATGGGTGGAATAGCCTTCGCTTGCTGTGGTACCACCGGTCTGGCTGATAGTGATGATTGCTGTCTGTTTGGGCTGATTACCAACTTTCTGCATAACTTTTACCTTGATACTACGTTCTTTGTAAGAAGTTCCACGCCATTGCGTGTATTTCCAGCCCAAATCTTCGGTGGTAAATCCATGTTTCATATAATCATGGTCGCTGACTTCAATTGGTTTCAATACATCCGATTCTGTGAACCACAGATGCCAGCTCCACAGCACACGTTCTTCCCGAAGACCACTGGATGTGATGAGCTTGCCAAGTGCAGCTACTACTGCATTGCCGTGCTTGATGTCGTCTTTGGTGACTTCGAAAGCCAGATAACTCTTTTTCCCACTTCCGATGATACGAAGGTTCTTGACAAGACTCTCCCCGTCTGCCCAGATCAATTTCGCGCCTGTGGGCTTAAACTCGAACAGGTTAGTGCGCGCATGCTTCACGCCGCAGATGTATGGGCTGTTTATAGGGTTGCCCATATGGTTCTGGAAGCGGTACATAACATATTGATCATAAGGTTTGGAAGACGTATATCTATACGAACTCTCATTCGGCCGGCCCTTGACCATTGCGTTACCAAAGACAAGCGGCAGTTTATAATACCCTGGGGCAGAAATGACGTAGCAATTGGCTGTGGTCATCGCTGTTTTGGTTCCATCGGCGAGATGAGTGGACAGGTCGTATTCTTTACCAATATTGCCTTTCCGAGGTGCATTCCGCAAGTTATTGTTACGCTGCTCAAGCAGGTTGATGATAGCTCCAGTGTTGTTAACAGTGGCTTGTCCTTTTTCTTCGAACATACCGCCGGTTCCTTCTGTCTTACTCAAAGATGTAAGCCAAGCTTTATCTTCCTGTGTCATCGTGTAGTTGCCGTCATTATTGCCATCGTAGCCTACTACTTCCCAAGCCACAGGTTGTTGCGTGCCGTCGGGCGCCTGGCGATAACTCGTAATGCCATAGTTGCCTGTCACAGATGTTTTGTAGTCGATGGTGGCAGGAGAGGAAGCCGTGAGAACGTATTCCCAGTTGCTCTGCAACCTGCTCAGTTTATAGGTCTTGGTTACACCGGGTTCCCATTCGCCTGTCAGAGGGACCTTGACTTCCGTCCCGTCTGTAAAGTGAATGCGTACCTCTACATTTTTTCCTGTAAGCATCTGAGGAACCATCAGGAATGCATAGTCATCGTCATCCTTTCCGATAATGATCGTATTTGGATTCTCCTTGGTGCTCACGTTGATACCGTCGAGAACAAAATTCTTCTTATCACTCAGGTTGCTCCATTTGCCACCTGTTCCGTCGGCTTTATCGGAGAGCGTGTAACGGCCTTTGCTATAAGCATTTCTAATCTCTAATCTGTCGATCACTTTATTCCAAGAGAGATTCTGACCGACAGCAAAGCGGATGGCAGTAAGTACGGGGCGGAATGTAAGGTTGGCAGTAGGCCCTTCGTTAGGCAAATTATCCTGAACGATTCCCGAACAAGCGGTGGATAATCCAACCTGCTTAGTGATTTCATCCTCCACGGTAAAGTTTACATAAGGTACACCTTCATAGGTTGCCTCAGAAAGGCGTATTTTATCTGTCGCCTTATTTTCCGTATAGGGGAAAATACCATAGAAGATTCCGTATTTATGGTTCTGTGGCCATGATTTGGGAGTATAGAGTTTCCCGCTCTTATCGCTCTGGGCATTGTACAGATAATTGGGCGTCTTGGAGATACCTTGTTCTGTCATTCCGGTGTATGCTAAAACGCCAAAATCACTGTCAATTGCGGACTTTATTTTCCCTCGCGTAGCAGCACCATACATCACAGGGTTCACTCCCTCTACGGTAGTTTCTAATAGGCAGGTGTTAGCAAACTCTGCCGGACCGATAACCTTGTGCTCTTGGGGAATGAACTTCTTGAATGCAGGAGAAAAATAGCCTCCTCGCGTAAACGCATTCTGCATCTGCTCGAGAGCCGTCTGCTGGCCATCGATGACATTAAAACGTACAGAAGAGCCATTGCCATCTCTTTGGCTGTTATCCATCAACTCTCTGTCTGTGCAACTCCCTACCGCCAGTATCGCCATCAGCATGAGGCCGAATATCGTGGTAGTGCTTCTAAAAAAACGATTCTCTTTTATATTTTTCATACTTTTATTTTTATTCCGCAAGACTGATGGACTTGCGGAATTTAAATAATAAAACTACTTGAAATCGAAATATCCGTTTTTCAAGTAGAGTAATTGATCTCTTTGTCTCTTCTGGGAATGATTCTATCCCGGGATAATAAGGTCCTCCTCGTCTTCGCTACCTCCTCCCTCGCCTGGTACGATTTTCGGTTTTTTTCCTTTGCTACCTGCCATCAATGGCTGTTCATCCTGTAATGCAATAATTTCAATTTCCGGCGTAGCATAGATTTGCTCTAACCAGTTGTTTGATTTTTCTTTCATAAAACTTTTGTAATTAATAAATTAGAAATTATTCTCTTAATATTTATACACTATTATTAAATATAATACATACCTCGTAATAAAACTATGAGTTCGTTGTTACCTCAACAAGCTTAAACTTATTTTTTTGCAAAGGTATAAAGTTTCTTTCAAATAAGTGAGGTTTGTGTGATTTTTTAACTAAATACGGAGTGAATTAGGCAAATTAGAATAATTGGGTCTGTGTGTTGGCAGTCCTTTAATTGGTTAGTTTAATATATAATAGTCTTTCTCCTTATTAAAATTAAATAAAATGTTATTTTATTTTCTGTTTTCAATAATAATCGCTATATTTGCAGTCAATAAAAAACTAAGAACTATGATGAAAAGAAACATTTTGTGGGTATTTGTTGTTGTACTGGTGAGTGTGATACTGACGGCGTGTGAGAAAGCGAATTGGGATGATGGAGGTCAGAAACCGGTTCAGGGAGATGAAGTTCGTGTGGTGTTCAATGTCAAACGTTTTGAACAGATTCCATTTAATGATGGTATCGATGTAACAAAGGCGAATGTAAGTGTTGACAATATTTGTACGCATATCCATTTGGCCGTATTTAATAATGGTGGGAAAGTAAAGACAATCAGTCAGAAAGCCGGCGATGAACATTTCGGAACAATTACAGCCGATTTACCGAAAGGTACTTATAAAATCGTTCTTATTGCTCACAGTTGTAAAGGAACGGCAACTATAACTTCGCCAGAAAAGATTTCATTTCCTGATAATAAGTTGACTGATACCTTTTATTATTGTAGTAATGTTACCGTGGGGAATGATACAGAATACAATATAGAGCTTAAACGAGCTGTATCTATGTTTCGGCTGATTACCGAAGATGCGATTCCGGAGCGAGTTGCAGCAATACGATTTTATTATACCGGAGGTAGTAGTTCACTGAATGCTGTGACGGGATTCGGTTGTGTCAAATCGCGTCAAACGGAGATACGGACCATTGATGCAGCTTCAGTGAATAAGTCAGGAAAATTCGAGATTTACACTTTCCCTCACGAAGAAGCAGATAAATTGAAAATAACGGTCACGGCTTTGGATGCTGCCGGCAATACTATTAAAGAGCAAATATTCAGTAAAGTACCTGTTAAACGTAATGTGATTACACAATATACCGGTAGGTTTTTCGATGGTTCCGGAGCTTCCTCTTCTTCTTCTTCTTTTGTCCTGACTGCCAATGATGTGTGGGCTCAAAATGATTTTCGTTATTGAAAGTAGATAGCGCAGTCTATCTTAGGGATACTCAAATCTTAGTAATTTGTGGAATGAGTACGATATTGCATATACCTATAATTATTATTATTATTATTTAATAAACTAATAGTGTAGGAAAGATAAGGAGTATATCGCTTTTTATTGTAACTTTGCACTGCAATGAATATTTTACAGGAGTTGAGAAGGAAAGATCATCCGAGAATTTTGGGTGGACTTGATATCTTGAAATATATCGGACCGGGATTACTTGTTACCGTCGGATTTATTGATCCAGGAAATTGGGCCAGCAACTTTGCTGCTGGGTCAGAGTCCGGATATGCGTTGTTATGGGTGGTAACACTTTCGACGATTATGCTTATTGCCTTGCAGCATAATGTGGCGCATCTTGGTATCGTGACAGGATTGTGTTTGAGCGAAGCAGCCGAGAAGTACACACCACGTTGGGTGGGGCGCCCCATCATCATCAGTGCTGTCCTGGCGAGTATCTCTACGTCGATGGCAGAGATACTTGGGGCTGCCATTGCGCTGCAAATGCTGTTCGGAATCCCAATTGCGTGGGGGTCAATTCTTACCGTGGCAGCCGTACTCATTATGCTTTTCACCAATTCTTATAGGCGGATGGAACGTGCCATCATCGGGTTTGTATCAATGATTGGCTTGTCGTTTGTTTATGAACTTTTTCTTGTCGATATCAACTGGCCTGCAGCAGCTTATGGTTGGGTCATTCCAAGTGTGCCGCACGGTAGTTTGCTCATTATTATGAGTGTACTTGGAGCAGTCGTGATGCCCCATAATCTATTCCTTCATTCTGAAGTAATTCAGAGTAGGCAGATCAATATCCAAGGAAAAATGAATATAGAGAAGACGCTGAAATATGAGTTTATGGACACGCTTTTCTCAATGGCCGCAGGTTGGGCAATCAATAGTGCTATGATTTTGCTCGCTGCCTCTACGTTTTTCCAAAATGGTACACACGTGGAAGAACTTTCCCAAGCACAGGCTCTTCTTGCACCGTTATTGGGTAATAATGCCAGTAATATTTTTGCCATTGCTTTGCTCTTAGCGGGAATTTCGAGTACGATTACGAGTGGAATGGCAGCCGGAAGTATTTTTGCGGGGATGTTCGGTGAGGCGTATAATACCAAAGATACACACTCCATTGTGGGGATTTTGATCTCACTCGGTGCGGCATTGCTCATCATTTTTTTCATTGCTGATCCATTTGAAGGATTGATTTACTCACAGATGATTTTGAGTGTTCAACTTCCCTTTACCGTTTTTTTACAAGTGAGTCTTACGTCTTCTAAGCGTGTGATGGGAATTTACGCCAATCGTTCGTGGAATTCGGCTTTCTTATATTTTCTTGCTACGATTGTTACTGTATTGAACATTTGGTTATTGGTGGAGAGTCTGATGTAAAAAGTACTCAAATAAATTAATTTATCTTCAAGGTATGAGTTATCCGATGAGATTGTAGCTTGGTTCTGAGTAATAATTTATCAGTAGGATTTAGAGAACTGTCTTAGCCTGGAAAAAGTTAACTCAATAAAAAATAAGAGTCAATATTAAAAATCGTTCAGAAGAAGTACTAAAACGTGCTTTTAATTCACAGCAACAAGGCTCCGTTGTTCTTCAGAGCCGTTCGGAAGTTCTACGTCAAAACTCTCCCACCAATGAGAGTCTTAAATCAACTTATCTCTCCAAAGTCTTACGTATATATCTCGTGGAAAACCTTGGTTATCATACGATAGGTAAGTTAATTTCTGTTTCAGATTT
>NZ_CAUTUT010000019.1:0-52175 GCF_963541955.1 Hoylesella pleuritidis
GTTGAGTTGGCTTTACGGACTCGGAGTACGAGTTCGCAACCGACTCTTCGACTGGGGCCTGCTTAAGTCGCAAGCGTTTAATCTCCCCGTGATATCTGTCGGCAACATTACGGTCGGTGGTTCGGGGAAAACTCCTCACGTAGAATATCTCGTGCGATTGCTGAAAGATCTCACCAAGATTGCAGTCTTATCGCGGGGCTACAAGCGGCAGACGCGGGGCTATCTGTTGGCCGATACTGACACGACAATGCGTCAAATCGGTGACGAGCCCTACCAGATGAAGAAAAATTTTCCCGATATTTATATTGCCGTTGACAAGAAACGTACCCACGGAATACAACGACTTACAACCGATTCTGCCACCAATGACGTGGATGTTATTCTGCTTGACGACGCCTTTCAACATCGATATGTCAAACCGGGAATCAATATTCTGCTCGTGGATTACCATCGGCTGATCATCTACGATAAACTTTTACCAGCCGGAAGACTACGAGAGCCGAAAGACGGAAAGTCAAGAGCAGACTTAGTCATTATCACCAAGTGTCCCAAAGACCTCAAACCGATGGAATATCGGGTACTTGTCAAAGCGATGGATTTGTTTCCTTATCAAGAATTATTCTTTACAACGCTTGATTACGAGCCGTTGACACCGGTCTTCGGAGGCACCAAACGCACGCTCGACAGCATTATACCACAAGAGAATGTGCTGTTACTCACCGGCATTGCATCGCCCAAGCAAATGATGCTCGACCTCAAACCGCATTGCAGCAACATCATCCCGATGACTTTCAAAGACCACCATCTTTTTACCGATAAAGATGTTCAGCGTATTAACAGCACATTTGCTGCAATGCCGCTACCCAAACTTATCATTACGACTGAAAAAGATGCAGCCCGCTTAGAAACGTTGGAAGGACTGAGCGAAGAGGTTCGCAAGAGTCTCTTTGCACTTCCTATACGCATCAAATTTATGTTAGAGCAAGAGGAAAACTTCAACAACAAGATTATAAGTTATGTACGAAAGAATTCAAGAAACAGCATCCTGGTTAAAAGAAAGGATGACGACAAGCCCCGAAACAGCCATCATTCTGGGAACAGGTTTAGGACAATTAGCTTCAGAGATAACTGACTCATACGCATTCCCATATCAAGATATACCCAATTTCCCTGTTTCCACTGTCGAGGGGCACGCCGGAAAGTTGATCTTCGGCAAATTAGGCGATAAGGATATAATGGCAATGGAAGGGCGATTCCACTATTACGAGGGATACGATATGAAGCAAGTCACATTTCCCGAGCGTGTAATGTATGAGCTTGGAATCAAAACGCTTTTTGTGTCTAACGCTTCAGGCGGTATGAATCCGAACTTTAAGATCGGCGATCTGATGATCATCGACGACCACATCAACTTCTTCCCTGAACACCCTTTACGCGGAAAGAACTTCCCGACAGGACCTCGCTTCCCTGATATGCACGAAACCTACGACAAGGCTCTCATTGCGCTGGCCGATCGAATTGCCGAAGAAAAAGGAATCAGAGTTATGCACGGCATCTATATGGGTGTACAAGGGCCGACATTTGAAACGCCTGCCGAGTACAAGATGTATCACCGAATGGGGGCCGACGCTGTTGGAATGAGCACCGTTCCCGAGGTCATTGTAGCTCATCATTGCGGTATCAAGACATTCGGGATCAGTATTATCACCGATTTAGGATTAGAAGATACGCCCGTAGAAGTAAGCCACGAAGAGGTGCAAGAAGCTGCAAACCGAGCCCAGCCACTGATGACTGAGATTATGAGAGAAATGATTCGGCGCAGTTAGAAAGTGAGTTTGTGAGTTAATAAGTTTTTAAGTTTCTTTAAGTTGTTCTCTCAATCACAAAGACTTGCAAACTTATAAACTTAAAAAGAACTCATAAACTTACGAACTAAAAGACTTACCAACGCATAAACTTATAAATTCATTAATGACAGATATATCCAAACTCGGCGAATTTGGCCTCATCCATCACCTCACCGATGACATCAAAATCAAAAATAACGCAACGCGATATGGTATCGGCGACGACTGTGCCGTGCTTCATTATCCCGATAAAGAGGTGCTCGTCACAAGCGATATGCTGATGGAAGGCGTGCATTTCGATCTCACTTACATTGATCTCCGGCATTTAGGCTATAAGTCGGCAATGGTCAACATCAGCGACATCTTTGCGATGAACGGCACGCCGAGACAACTTATTGTGAATCTAGCACTTAGCAAACGTTTTACGGTTGAGGACATGGAGGCTTTTTATTCAGGACTTCGTGCAGCGTGCAACAAATGGAATATCGACATCGTGGGCGGCGATACAACCTCTTCCTACACCGGACTCGCTATCAGCATCACCTGCATCGGCGAAGCAGAAGCAGATAAAATCGTTTATCGAAATGGCGCAAAAGATACCGATCTGATTTGTGTCAGCGGCGATTTAGGCGCTGCTTATATGGGACTTCAACTATTGGAGCGAGAAAAATCGGTGTATTATCAACAGGTAAGTGAGGCCCAGAAGAAGAACGATCAGCGAGCGCTCACCGCGTTGAAAGACTTCCAGCCCGACTTCGCCGGTAAAGAATACCTCCTTCAAAGACAGTTGCAGCCCGAGGCCCGAGGCGATATCATCGAGCGATTACAAACTGCCCATATTCAGCCCACGGCTATGATGGATATTTCCGATGGCCTAAGCAGCGAACTGCTACACATCTGCAAGCAGAGTCATTGCGGTTGTCGGATATACGAAAAGAATCTCCCTATCGACTATCAGACTGCTGTAATGGCTGAAGAATTGAATTTAAACGTTACAACCTGTGCCCTAAACGGCGGCGAAGATTATGAATTACTCTTCACGGTTCCTATTGGCGACCACGAGAGAATTGCGTCGATGAAAGACGTGAAACTCATCGGTCACATCACCCAAGAAGCTTTCGGTGCACAGCTCATCACACGAGATAATAATGAGTTTGCCCTCACAGCCCAAGGGTGGAATCCCTTGCAATAACACAGTCCCTTATCCCCTATCCTTATCACATCGCCCGAATGTCGACTGTCGCGTCTCATTCGGGTGATATTTTTATTACTCAAAGATAAATATCAATTTCACAAGACCGATAGTTTGCATAAAAAAGTGTATAAAATCTGGTAGAAAAAAGTGGCATAAAAATATCAAGAGCAATAAGATTCCTCTTCATCCCTACTATTCCGTAACATTTTACACCTTATATGTAGCAAATAAGAGGTATAGGACCACTGCCCAAGAAGTATATTAGTAGTGGGACAGAATTATAGGATTTGTCAGCATTAAATATGAGAGTACTACAAAGAAAATCGCACATCACTGTACATAATCTCCCAATTATGAATAAAATCAAGAAAGGCCGTATACTGTAGACTGTTATAACATCCGCTCACATTAGTTATAAACTCCTGCCCAAAATATTCAACGTAAATAGAAGGTTTATGTAAACAGGAAACTATCTGAACACCATTTGCAATATTCCATCAGATAAACCTTCTTAGGTGTTTGTCTTATAGAATGACCACTCTTATTCGTCATCGAAAGAATTTTCACACCTATGCCTTGTGAATTCTCTGCATACAAAATAAGACCAGACAACCTGCATAGTTTCAAGGGCTATCACTAATCGGTATATTTAACGTGTACCACACATTCCATATTTGACCACGAAAGGTGCAGGCCACCTTTTGGCAACAATCATTAACAATAGCCGTATCGCCGTTTTCCATTTTCCAATCGAAAGACAGGATAAGCCCTTCATAGGTGAATTTCGTGTAAAATCAAATAGATAGTAATGATATACACAACCGTCTATAACCAATTACAAACTGTAAAATATAAACGAGGATTTGGTTAGTCGCATCTTTTTAACTATATTTGCAAGCATTAAAATAAAGGAAGATATTGCAATGAGAAACTTTCTATTATCCGTTAGTTGCCTGTTGGCCGCGTGCCAAGTACAGGCCCAAAAGAAACCTTTGGACCATTCGGTTTACGACAGTTGGCAGAGCATCACATCACCGCAGATTTCCGACCGCGGCAATGTGCTGACTTATCTCATCAGTCCGCAACAAGGCGACACAACACTCGTTATTCGTCAAAATCGAAATGGGCGTGAGATACGCATTCCACGCGGTTGCAAGGCCCGTATCTCGGCCGATGAGCGCTTTGTGATCTGTACTATCAAGCCCCTGTTTAGCGTCATCAGACAAGCCCGAATCAAGAAAACGAAAACTGAAAAAATGCCCAAAGATTCATTGGCTATCATCAATCTGACGAACGGGAAAATCAAGAAATTCAGAGACATTGAATCGTTCGGATTTGCCAAGAGAGGCGGATCAGCCGTAGCTTTCTTGTCGACCGACACGACACTGATACAAAAAAAGTTCCGTAACAATAAAGATGTAGGTAAACCCTTGCTCATTTATCATTTACAAACGGGTGTCATCGATACTGTTCGATATGTAAAGTCATACACATTCAATCGGTCAGGCGATTGGTTGACCTATACTCTTCAATCTAAGAAAAAGAAAACATTAGTGGGTGTTTATGATGTGCCTGCACGTCTACAAACAGTTGTCTCAGACACTTGCGTTTATCACTCACTCCCCAAATACAACTTCTCAGGCAACGAAATGCTGTTCCTTGCCTCACAAGATACGGCCTCCAG
Organism: Hoylesella pleuritidis; assembly: GCF_963541955.1. NCBI lineage: Bacteria > Pseudomonadati > Bacteroidota > Bacteroidia > Bacteroidales > Prevotellaceae > Hoylesella > Hoylesella pleuritidis. The sequence goes on from NZ_CAUTUT010000019.1 coordinate 4,727, forward strand.
CGGATCGAAAAAATGTTACTTGTGGCGGCTTAAGCGTGGAGAACAGAAAGCCAAGTTGTTAATGGCCCCCACAGACGTGCGCAATATGCCTTCGGGTTGGGGACTCAGCGAGAACAGTTCGCCCTATTTCAGCCGAGATGGGAAGCGTATTTTCGCAGGCATCTCACAGTATATTGCTCCCAATGACACTAACATCGTATCTTTTGAAAGTCCTTCTATTGATATCTGGAATTATGATGCCGCCGAACTTCCGCCGATGCAAAAAGCCAACAGGAGTTCTATTGCCAGACGCACTTGTCTCGGCATTTACGACGAGATAGCACATCAGTTGGTTCCGCTGACTCATTCGCTGCTCGACAAAGTATATCTTGTACAAGAGGGAAATGCGCCGATCGCCTATTCCAAAGACATCACACGCACGATTGTTTCGACTCAATGGGACATCCAGGCGCCCGAAGATATCAGTCTCATCGATCTCCGTAACGGAGTGCGAAAGTTAGTTGCATCGCCGGCGTGCAGCCAACTTACAGCCTCACCAGGTGGCAAGTTTCTTGCATGGTTCGACCTCAAAGCCCGCAATTGGATGCTTTACAGCGTCGCGACAGGACAGACACGTAATATAACCGAAAAATTAAGAGTGAACTTTTGGGATGAACAGGCAGATACACCGAGCTTTCCCGAACCATACGGGATGGCCGGATGGACGCGCAATGACAAAGAGCTGTTGATCTATGACCGCTATGATATTTGGCGAATATCTACTAACGACGGATCTGCAATCAATCTCACAGGCGCTGAAGGTCGAAAGACTTTGCGAACATTCCGCTATCTCAACACAAAAGATTCAGATGATGACCAGAGCATAGCACCGAACGAACGCTTATTATTGAGCGTTTTCGATACCAAAACCAAAATGCACGGTTTCGCTTCAACCTCTGTTACAAGTCGTACAGCCCCTGCTGTTGCTGTACTCGATGGTTATTCCTATTCCTATCCCATCAAAGCAAGAACAGCCGAGACTTATGTTTACACTCGCGGTAACTTCCAAAAACCGATGGATGTGTATCTTACCGATAACCGATGGCATACGCAAAAACAACTGAGCCATATCAATCCCCAACAGAAGAACTACAATTGGGGTACCGTAGAGCAGATTCATTGGACAGCGTATGACGGTACGCCGCAAGAAGGGATGTTGTATAAGCCCGAAGATTTCGATGCAAAGAAAAAATACCCCGTATTGATTTACTTCTACGAACGCAATTCGGATAATCTTTATAATTATATAACGCCGCAACCGAGTTGGTCGATCATTAACATCACTTTCTATGTGAGCCGTGGCTATCTCGTATTCGTTCCCGATATCACCTACAAGACCGGAATCCCCGGCGAGTGTGCCTTCAACAGTATTTGCAGCGGAGCTGAGGCTTTGGCAGCCAATAGCTGGGTAGACAAGGATAATATGGCGATACAAGGACAGAGTTGGGGCGGCTATCAGGTAGCCTATCTGGTCACCCGCACTCGTATGTTCAAAGCAGCCGGGGCAGGTGCGCCCGTGGCTAATATGACCAGTGCTTACGGTGGTATCAGATGGCAAACAGGAATGAGCCGGCAATTCCAATACGAGCAGACACAGAGTCGCATCGGTCGAAATTTATGGGATTCTCCCGAGACTTATATTGCTAACTCGCCCCTTTTCAAACTTCCGAATGTTACAACACCCGTTCTTATTATGCACAACGATGCCGACGGAGCTGTGCCCTGGTATCAAGGCATCGAAATGTTTATGGGTCTCCGACGTTTGGGCAAGCCCGCGTGGCTGTTAGAATATAATGACGAGGCTCACAATCTGCGGCAACGCCGCAACCGAAAAGATTTAAGTATCCGTCTGCAACAGTTCTTCGATTACTATCTGAAAGGTGCTCCCGAGCCGTCGTGGATGAAGAATCAGCTTTCGATTCTGCGTAAAGGACAAGAATTCGGATATTAATTCTTTACGCGAATTTAGGATAAACTTGTATTCTGCAAGTGAGGAAGGAGGTATAAAAGACAGACTCAGACGGTACCAGAGAAAAAGTGTTATATATGCAATGTCGTAGGACAGAATTAAAAATATGACGTCATATTCAAACAAATATGACGTCATATTTGCTCGGATATGACGTCATATTTTTTTCGAACACATAAAGATTGAACCAGAAACCTTATAATGAGTTCTCCCTACAAACGGTACTTTTTACCTTAACTTATGGGGTAAGATGAACAATATGTTGCATAAGGAAATGCTTATCCCGAACTCGCATAATTCTTTGCTTATAGAATTCTAAACATCCAACTACTTAAGGGATTAGAAAACGGCGAAAACAACGTGTCTAAATAGTTGGAAACACAAAAATCAGTAAAACAACATTTCCGGAGTCTCGAATTGTTCGAAAATGATAAAAACAACATAAAATCTGGATAAAATTATATGGAGCGAATTATATACACTAATTTGCCGGTAAAATTTTAATTATACCGAAGAACACATCAGTAATTTTACTAAATTCGACGCAAAATAAACGGTTTACTATAAATACCAAGAAATAGGTATTGTAGGATTAAATAACTTCCACTAACTTTGCAAAAAATTTCACAACCAATTAAGAATCGACTTATCTGCTTGGCGGCGAACAATATTAAAATGCCATAGTTGAGTCTCAGGATTCTCAACAATAAAAAGAAGCACCATAAGTCTGACAATTTTGTTATGCATTATACAAGAAGAATGCTGCCCCTGCTTCTGTCACTAACACCATTAGGCATATATGCCCAGACGCAACAAGGCACACAAACAGAGACTAAAAATGCTATGACCGATTCGGTGCACAGGATAACGGAGGTGGTAGTGCGTTCCAATCAGATGCTGGGTAGCAAGTTTGAGGCCCGTAACCGTACGGGATCGGCTTATTATATCTCTCCTGAGGAAATTGGGAAGTTCGGTTATACCGACATCAACCGTATGCTCAAGAGCGTGCCGGGAGTGAATGTGTACGAAGAAGACGGCTTCGGATTGCGCCCGAATATCAGTCTGCGCGGTACGAAAGCCGAGCGAAGCGAACGTATCTCACTGATGGAAGACGGCGTGTTGGCCGCTCCGGCGCCTTATGCTGCTCCGGCAGCCTATTATTTCCCCAATGCCGGGCGTATGTATGCCATCGAGGTGTTGAAGGGAAGCAGTCAGGTGCAATATGGCCCATTTACCACCGGTGGTGCTATTAATATGGTATCAACGCCCATCCCCTCGAAATTCAGTGCCAAGCTGAACACCTCTTACGGCAGCTACAACACGCTCAAATCGTATGCAAGCATAGGCAATCGCTTTAAATATACAGGCTTCTTGGTGGAATATCTGCGTTATCAATCAAACGGTTTCCGCAAAGATGAGCCGAACGAGCGCACGGGATTCAAACGCAACGACCTAATAGCCAAGTTTGCGGCACAGACCAACAAGGATGAAGGACTCAATCATTTGTTTGAACTGAAGTTCGGGTTTGCCAACGAAACATCTGACGAAACCTATCTGGGACTGTCGGAAAGCGATTTCGCCACACGGCCTTACTTTCGCTATGCCGGTGCGCAGAAAGACAATCTCAAAACTCGTCATACACAATGGGTGGCGACCTATCTGATAAAATCGGGTAACAAATTAAAGATAACCACAAACTTATATTACAACTATTTCTTCCGCAATTGGTATAAACTGAACGAAGTGAAGGCCGGTATCACCAAGGCCGAGCGTCGCTCTATCGACGCAGTGCTTGCCGATCCGGAAACCAATCGAGACTATTTCGACATCGTCACGGGCAAGAAAGACTACATCGGCGAGGCACTGATGCTGCGCGCCAACCATCGTGTGTACCGCTCGCGAGGTATACAGTCGAAGGGCGAATACCGTACGATGTTGGGCGGCGGCTATTTCACTGCGGAGCTGGGCGTGCGCTATCACGCCGACAGTGAAGACCGCTTTCAGCAAGACGATGCCTATTCGATACAGGGCGGGCGTATGAGTCTTTTCCTGGCAGGATTGCCAGGCAGCAATGCTAACCGCATTACCACAGCTCATGCTTGGTCAGGCTATTGGCTGGGAAAATGGTCGAAAGGCATTTTCACAGTCACAGCCGGTATGCGCTATGAAGATGTAGAATTGCTGAAGCGCGACTATACTAAGGTCGATCCTCGTCGAACAGGCAAGGTGCGCATCGAAACGCCCAACCACGCACGTGCTCTGCTGCCGGGATTGGGATTCAACGTAAAGGTGCTACCTATTCTTTCGGTTTTCGGCGGTATTCACAAGGGTTTCGCACCGCCCAGCGCCACGCTCAACCAAAAGGCTGAAAGCAGTGTGAATGTGGAAGCCGGACTGCGCCTGACGACACAAAAGATGAAATTCGAAGCTATCGCCTTTAACAATGACTATTCTAATATGCTGGGGAGCGACCTGGCCGCACAGGGCGGACAAGGCACGCTCGATCAGTTCAACGTAGGCAAAGCCACGGTAAACGGCTTGGAACTGATGTTTCATTATCTACCATTACCCAAGCACTTTGCTCTCCAACTACCCATTCAACTTTCCTACACATACACCAATACTGAGATGAAGAACGATTTCGAAAGTTCAGCTTGGGGCCATGTGGTCTATGGAGACGAAATACCTTATATATATAAACACGCTTTCAATGCCCAGATAGGCATTGAGCACAAATGGGTGGAAGCAAACTTCGGAGCACGCTATAACGGTAATATGCGCACCGCGCCAGGACATGGAAAGATTGCCGAACGTGAAAAGATTCCTGCCCATCTGATTTTGGATGCTTCGCTAAAAGGACACATCAACAAAAATATCACTATCACCCTGAATGCCATCAATTTAACCAATAAAAAATATTTGGTATCACGCCATCCTTCCGGACTGAGAGCCGGCCATCCTTTTGGCATCTACGGTGGCATACAATTGCATCTGTAACGCAAAGGCAGACTATATTCGATAAAGCAAGTAGAATCATCTATTATAAAAAAGAATGTATAGACTTACAAACATAAAGAAGATACTGACAACCATTTTGTTGCTGTTCGCAGTTCTCGCAGTGGCGGCGCAAACAGCCGAAACCGTTACGGGAACAGTAAGAAACGAGCAGGGCGAAACGCTCATCGGAGCATACGTGCAGGTGTTGGAAACTAAGGAAAAGGCCGTGACCGACGTAAACGGACACTTCACCATCAAGGCTATGCTGGGCCAGACATTACAGGCAAGTTACATCGGTATGCTCACGCAACGGGTGAAAGTGGGTAGCCGGCCATTGAATATCGTGCTGAAAGACGATAGTCGGCAAGTAGACGAAGTCGTGGTGACAGGCTATCAGAATATCCGTAACCGGGTATATACCGGTGCTGCCACATCGGTGAAGATGGACGACATCAAACTCGAAGGCATCGCCGACGTATCGCGAATGCTCGAAGGCCGCGTACCCGGTCTGTCGATACAGAACATATCGGGCACGTTCGGCTCGGCTCCCCGCATTAATATCCGAGGTGGCGCCTCTATCATCGGCAATGTGCAACCATTGTGGGTCATCGATGGTGCGGTATATGAAGACCTTGTACACCTCAGTCTCGACCAACTGGCATCAGGTGATGCCGTGACACTCATCAGCTCGGCTGTATCGGGACTTAACCCGGCCGACATACAGGACATACAGGTATTGAAAGACGCTTCGGCCACATCGGTATACGGTGCCCGAGCCTTAAACGGCGTGATCGTGATCACCACCAAGTCGGGCAGGAGAGAATCCCCCTTGCGGGTAACTTACTCCACAGAGAATACCGTACGTCTGAAACCTCGCTATAGCGACTTCGACCTACTTAATTCACAGGAAACAATGTCGCTCTATCAAGAGATGTACGATAAGGGATATTTCGGTATCACCAACTCGTTGTACGGAAGACGCAGTGGAATATATTACCAATTATATAGAGGTGTGAGCACCATCAATCCAGCAACAGGCACCTATTATCTGCCCAATACTCCCGAAGCAAGGATGGATTTCCTGCGCAAACGCGAATATGCTAACACCGACTGGTTTGATCTTCTCTTTACGATGAAGCCCATTACCAATCACATGATAACGCTCTCTGGAGGTGGAAAAAACACAGCTACCTATGCATCGATAGGCTTTTACAATGATGCAGGATGGACTATCGCCGATAAAGTGCGTCGATTTACGGCTAATGTGAAGAATACTTTCTATATCAACGATAAGTTCACGACTACGCTCACGGCACAGGGTAACATCCGTTCGCAGAAAGCACCGGGCACGATGCCGCAGCGCAAAAATAATACGCTTGGAGTATTTGAGCGCGATTTCGACATCAATCCTTTCTCGTATGCCCTCGGAACAAGCCGTACCCTGCGCCCCTACAATGAAGACGGAAGCCTGGAATACTACCGCAACAACTGGGCGCCATTTAATATCTTCAACGAATATGCCAATAACAAGATGAGCATAGACGTGCTGGATTTCAAGATACAAGCTGAAGCCACTTACAGGTTGAACAATGATATCGCGATCAAAACCCTGCTGTCTACACGCCAGGCATATACTAGTACGACTCACGAAGTACACGAAGGTTCGAACATCGTGCAGGCTTTCAGGGCCAATGAAAATCCGTTCGTTGCCCAGCAGAACATTTATCTGGTGCACGACAAAGACAATCCGCAGCTTCAACCCAAGGTGGGACTGACCCACGGAGGCATACTCAACAAGACGGAAGCCTCGCTGAAAAGCGTCTTAGCCCGCATCGCTCTTGATTTTGATAAGCGTATGGGGCAGCACGATTTAAAGGCTTTTGCTTTTACCGAGATACGTTCGGCCGTGCGCACGGTTAATCCCTTCCAAGGCTATGGCATTCAATATGATAGAGGAAATCAAGTCTACACCAATCCGTTGATATTCAATAAACTGATCAACGAGGGCAGCAATTATTTCAATCTGCACAAAAGAAACGACCGAGGCGTTACCTTCTCGTTTAATGGAACCTACGGTTATGCAGGCAAATATGTCTTCAATATGGTGTTCAATTGTGAAGGATCCAATACTTCGGGAAAAGGAGCGCGTGCACTGTGGTTACCTACCTGGAATGTGGGAGCCAAATGGAACATTGACCGGGAAGCCTTTATGAAAGACAATAAAACGATTTCACGATTGGCTTTGCGTGCCAGTTACGGTCTTACTGCCAAAATGAACGAAGAGGCCATCAATGCCAATTCCATTTATAAAAGCGGCATTGTGAATCGTCGTAACTTCAACGATCGGGAGAACAAACTTAACATTCTGCATCTGGAAAACAGAGACCTGACGTGGGAAAAAATGTATGAACTGAATATCGGTGTAGAGTTGGGACTGTTCAACAACCACATCAGCACGACATTAGACGTGTATCAGCGTAACACCTTTGATCTGATAGACCTGGTTCGTACCTCTGGTGTGGGTGGTCAATACTATAAATATGCCAATTTCGGCGATATGCGTACGCGAGGCATAGAACTGGGTGTACACACCAAAAACATTGTAACGGATGGCTTCAGTTGGAGCACCAGTCTCACGTTGAGTGCAATGAACCAGAAGATTACGCGCCTATTGAATACCCCCAATGCCTTTGATATGGTAGCAGGAAGAGGTCGTGGAAACATCGTTGGCTATCCGAGAGGTTCGCTCTTCTCGTTTAATTTCCAGGGACTGAACAACAACGGACTACCTACATTCGACTTCGGACTTTATCCATCCAACCAAGGAGAATACTCGAACATTGCCGGAGCCGACTTCCTCGACACTCAGTATGCCAAGTCATATCTGCTGTATCACGGGCCGATAGAGCCGCAAGTGATAGGCGGTTTGTCCAATACACTTAAATATAAGAATTGGGAACTGTCGTTCTTCATAACAATGCAGGCAGGCAATAAGATTCGTCTGAACCCTACATTCGACCCCGAATTCGGCGACTTGAACGTATTCTCTAAGTCTTATTACAATCGTTGGCTCAATCCGGGCGATGAATTTAAGACCGATGTTCCCGTACTCCCATCTCAGGAATTGATTGCAAAAGTAGGTAAAGAGAATATCGAGCGGGCCTATAACACGTATAATTACTCGCAGAAGATGGTAGCAGATGGAAGTTTTGTGCGGATGAAAAATATCTCTTTGGGGTATAACGTGCCTGACAAATTCTTGAAAAAGGTGAAGCTGCACACAATGAACCTGCGCCTGAACGTGACCAATCCGTTCCTTATCTATTCAGACAAGAAGCTCAAAGGACAAGATCCTGAGTATTACAAGTCGGGTGGTGTTTCGCTTCCTACGCCTAAACAGTATACTGTAACATTGAACATCGGTTTCTAATAAGAAGAAATATGAAAAGAAATATATCATTGTTGCTATTCGCAACAGCAGCCTGGCTATTTATCGGCTGTAACGATTTCCTTGATAAAAGTCCCGATTCGGAACTGGATGTCGATATCAACTCCGAGGAAAAGATTGCAGAACTGCTTACAGGAGCTTATCCCGAGGCAAGCTATATCCCCTTTCTGGAGCCTCGTACCGACAATGTAGAAGAGCGTGTCAATGGTGTGCATTCGCGGCTGAACGAGTCTATGTTCTTTTGGGAAGACTACGATCAGGAAGATCTCGATACGCCTTTGAACTATTGGAATACTTGTTACAAGGGCATTGCGCAGGCCAATAAGGCTTTAGAACTGTTGAGCCGCTATCCCAAGAGTGAGCGTGTAAAGGCCTTGTATGGAGAAGCATTCCTGCTGAGAGCCTACCTGCATTTTATGTTAGTCAATATCTGGTCGGAACCTTACGGAGGTAAATCGACCAATCCGGGAATTCCCTATATTACGAAACCCGAGAAGAATGCTCTGGTGGACTATCAACGAGGTACGGTGAATGAGGTCTATGCCAAAATCGAAAAGGATCTGAAGCTGGGTATTTCCTTAGTTTCAGACACCTATTACAAGCATCCCAAGTTTCATTTCAATAAGAAAGCAGCCTATGCTTTTGCTTCTCGTTTCTACCTGATGAAGGGAGAATGGAAAGAAGTCATTGCATATGCGGACTATGTTCTCGGCGGCGATCCCAAAACACAGCTTCGCCCGTGGCGACAATATGCCAATGAATTGGAGTTCAATCACCAGAGTCTCTATCGCAAATACGCTGCTGCGGGCGAGCCTGCTAACCTGCTGCTGACTACCACGGAGTCACGTCTGGCACGTACAACACCCAGCGAAAAGTATGGTTCTACATTCAATACGGTAGACAAGATCTTTGCTCAAAAGGGCATAGAAGGCGGTGGCGATTATGCAAAGATGAATTTCATCGGCACCTATATCTTCACTTCGTCAGCTGCTCCTGTCACTACCGGCCGCTACTTAGCTAAATTCGACGAGTTGTCCAATTCAGAGAGCACCGGCACAAAGCCTCGAGGACTTTATGTAACAAACGTACTCTTCACCGTAGACGAAGTTCTCTTAAACCGTATGGAAGCCTATGCTATGCTGAAAAATTACAGCCACGCCATCGACGATTTTCTGCAATATATGCAAGGAAAGTTCGGTTTTATGCCCTCAGTAGACCGCGCTGTGTATACATCAACAAATAGTAACAACTACAATATCTATACCCCTTTCTACGGGCTGACACTGAAACAGTTAGCTATGGTGAAACTCTTCCTCGATTTTCGACAGAAAGAGTTCTATCAGGAAGGCCTGCGTTGGTTTGATATACGGCGTTTCCATTTGGCCGTAAAACGTTCGTCGAAGAGTTCCTACTACTTCCCGCTGGAAAAAGAAGACCTTAGAAAAGTGTTGCAAATACCAACTGAAGCCATCCAAAGAGGTCTTACTGCCAATCCGCGCGAACGTCAGGAACCGCTCCGATAAATTCATCAACACCCAAACAGATAAAGTAAGATAATGAAAATAAAGATAAGAAAGACAGCTCTTCTCCTCTTCGCGGTACTCTGTCTCACAGGATGCAGCGAAGAAAAGCTGAACGACAGAAGCGTAATCGATGACAGCAAGCAGCAGATAGAGACCACACAGCTGGATAATTGGATACTCGACAACATCACTAAACCCTACGGCATTGAGGTGGTTTATCGCTGGGAAAAGAATGCCGGCTCTACGGGCACATTCATCCATCCACCCAAATTAAAGAATATACGTGCGATACTCGAGGCCGTGAGAGAATTAGGCTTAGAGACCTATCGACTGAAAGAAGTGGGAGGTACAGACTTCTTGCTCGGCCGTCTGCCCATCAAGCTATATCTTTATGGCGGTGGAAATCCCGATGAAAACGGGGTAGAGCGGCTCCATAATCCACAGCTCACGGCAGCAGAGATGTGTTTATATAATGTGAACGGTTTCAACCCAGGCGATGCCGACAAGATGTTCGTGCTTATGCGTAGTGTACACCATCAACTGGCCAAACGCCTTATGCAGCTCATCGCTTACGACCGCGATAAATTTTTCACCATTAGCGGGCACCGCTACACAGGTTCTACCGAGTCAATAGCTGCCCCGTTGGGCAATGCTCATACCGGGAAAGAGAAGTTCGGGCTGGATGCTTATGCCAATAAACGGGGCTTCTATACGATGCTCTCATTCCTTTCAGCTGAAGATGACTTTGCTGAAATCATCAGTGCTACGCTCACCAGTACACCCAAAGAAGTATACGACGCAACTGTCACGGCAAAGACGCCCGACACGGATGTCGACCCAGAAGTCAATGCACGTTATGCTAAAGAGGCTGAACAGGCTTATAAGGAGTTTACGGAAAAACAAGCTTTCGTAAATGAATATGTACAGAAAAACTGGCATATCAATCTCAAACAAATGCAAGTGATCAGCGTTCGTAGAATCAATGCCTATGTAAAACAACACTAAGAAAAATGAATAACAGATATATGAAATACTGTCTTATACTGACAGCCTTATTATTGGCAGCCTGCTCTTCCAACGACGATGTATTCGACAAATCTCCTTCACAGCGCAGCAGCGAGAGTATTGCCACCTTGAAAGACGAACTTGTGAATGCGCCTTATGGCTGGCGGGTACTCTATTTCCCAAAGACCGACTCGCTGTTGTTTTCTAATCCGTCGGAACTTATCTCCCAACACGGATTCAGAGGACGTTACGGCTATGGCGGCGACTGTTTCACGATGAAGTTTGCGGCTGACAATACCGTAGAGATGCGGGCCGATTTCACTGACCGAACGGCAGCCGAAGCCGAAAAGAGTGAATATCTTATTGGCCGAAACAGCTTCACCCAACTGAGTTTTTCCACATATAACTATATACACAGACTCGTGAACGACCGGTTTGCTGGAGCTTCCGATTTCCTCTATATGGGCAAGAATGAAGACGGCGACTTAGTGTTTCGCACTGCTACTTACCTGCAGCCAGCACGTGAATACATTGTGTTCACCAAGCTGAAAAGCGCAGAAGAGACAACAGGTTTCGTGCAGAAAGCTTACGACAACCGTACGTTCTTTGAACAGATGATCAATCCGCAGCTCCGCATACATAGGGGCGGACGTACCTATTTCCGTAGCGACATCTACATCAAGCGCAATGTAGAAACCAATCAGGCCCTACTCAAGGAAATCAAGGAAAAGAAATACTATCTTTTTCTTTTCACTCAAAAGAAGAATCCTATCCCGGGCTACCCTGCCAAAGAGATGACCGGCTTAGGATCCGGATATGCCGGGACAGAACACGGCATAACGTTTAGGGCCGGTCTGCGCTACGACCGCAAGACTATGTTTTTCGACTTTCAACGCGAGGGCAATCGATTTGTGGCTGAACTCGTGTCAGTCTACGATCCGTTACTGCGCACTACTCGCTTAGTGAGCAAGCACCTACATCCTGAAGGAGAATTCACAGGACTAAAAGCAGAAATATGGGACGAACCCACAGAATGATAAATAAACATGGGTTCGGGATAAGAAAGATGTATAGATAAGTAGACGAGTGAATGAAAGGCTATATCTGCAAAATATATCATCAATCCTTCGGACGAGCAGAAAACTGGAAAAAATCCGGCAACTTTCTTCTACCAAACCCACGTTTAAATTAAGAACATAAAGAAAATACGTCATAGAAACAAGAAATAACAGACAATGAAGACAAATTTGACAAAATATGCTTTGATAGGCTTGACCCTGCTTATGCTAGGTTGTTCGAGAAGCAGTGAAGATTATGCCGACGAAAACTACGAGAAGCTGTTCCCGTTTCACGGTATCGAAAAGCCAAAAGTCTCCTATGAAGATCAAATCGTGCAATTGGGTGACCCCGATGCACCTATTTCAGACTATGTATATCCGGGAGTAGATATTACCGAGAATGTAAGGAAATACAAGGTGACGCTTACCTGCTCATTCAACGAAGTGAATATCCTGGGTAAACTTGTGGGTGAAGACGATATCTCTTCCCGCTACACGGTTCGCTATATCACTCCCGACAAACAGTTACGCATCGTATCGAGCAACAAACGCGACGAGACGGCACACGTGTTTCTGACCAACGGGAAAGAGCAAACCATCACATTTACAGCCAAATCGGGCTATCCGATGTATCTCTGTGTCAACGGAGTGGGACCGCGCGGTTCGTCTATAAAAGCCACTATCTCTGCCATATCCGAAGACGGGTTCACCATTGTGAAGCCGCTGAGTGTGAACGAACATCAGAACGAAGAGGGGCTTGACAAAATCAAAGCTCCATTCTGCGGCTATATTATTCTTCCCTAATATAAATTAGAAATATGAAAAAGAATATTGCAATTTACATAATGTTGCTCCTGATCCCATTGACATTCCTTTCGTGTGATCAATGGGAGGGCGAGACTGTGGAGTCTGCTTACCGTGAACCGCAGATTCCTGACCCGACCTACCAGTTCAAACGCAATGGCAGCAGCAGTGTAGACTATTTGGAATGCAGCCTCCTGCGCGATCCGCTCGACTATATTTACAGCAGTTATCTCAAAATCGCTTCGATTATGTATCAGGCTAATATGGAAAAGGTACAGGACTATTTCAGCAATGGAGAGTTTGGATTGAAGCCCAGGGAAGAGATGGCTGCATCTCCTCTGCACAAGGCCGATAGGACACGTATACTGAAAGATGTGGAAGACATCTTCACAACAACGGGTGTGTTGAGTGGACTGTCGCAGCCGAGTCCTGGAACTTATCGCAATCGCAAGGCAAAACCCGGTCAAGGTGGATATGTGGGCACGAATATCGGCGATGTCAACATTGCTTTTGCTAATGAGAAAGGCGTGATAGTGGCAGAATTATTCAACGGTATCGTCTGGGGAGGGATCTACTTGGACAAGATTCTCAACGTACACCTCAATGACAGTCTCTACAATGATACCCGACTGCGCCGTGAACACGAAAGCACGACATTGCTCCCGGGCCGGAACTACACGGAACTCGAACACCATTGGGACCTGGCCTATGGCTATTACCAATATTGGCTGCCTTTTATCCAGACAAGCGGTCTGTCTGTGTTGCGTGAAAGCCGCATCAAGATATACAATGCTTTCGCGCTCGGTCGTCTGGCTCTTACTGAGTTTCGCTACGACGAAGTGCAGACGCAGTTGCAGCTCATTAGGGCCGAACTATCGAAAGTGGCTGCCGTACGGACTATGAGTCTGCTAATCGGCGAGATAACCCTTGCTAATTTAGATGAAGACATCAACAATGCTCTGGTGTTTCTTTCCAAAGGTTGTGGCGCCGTTTACGGCTTGCAATTTACTTTGCAGGCCTCAGGAGTCCCCCATCTTTCCTATGAGGAAGTGACACGCTATATTACACAGCTCACGACCGGCAACGGACTATGGGACAAACAGCGTCTGCTTGGTTCGGAATCTACCGAAGGTTCTCTTAGAAATGTGGCAGCAGCCATCGGCAAGCGCTATGGGCTAACACTCAACGATATCAAACGTTCCAACTAACAAACATCACACAGAATGACACATAGAATCTATTTCATTTTATTATTATTGTCGCTCCCGTTTACGGCAAAAGCACAATTGGGGAAAGAACTGATCCTCAACGGAGGATTCGAGGACTACGCCAAAGCAACGCCTCCACCGTCAGGAGGCGACGAAGAGGAAGAAAAAGGGCCTGACTATTTCGATCCCTATCAGAAACCCCGTTATTGGTATTTCAACTCGTCGTTGGCCTATTCCAGAACAAAGGATGCACACAGCGGTGTATTTGCCGTAAAAGTATATCCCAACGGCGGCTCGTTCTTCTCGCGTGACAAAGAATTTAATCCTTACCACATCGTAATCGATGCAGGCGGGGAATACAGTCTTACCTATTGGTATAAAGGTAAAGCCAAGAATCCCAACATCACGGTAACGGTAGACTGGTACAAGGGTACAACATCCATAAAGAAAGAGACGCGCGATAAAGAAAAAGTAAAGAAATTTACGGATCAGTGGCAAAAGAAGACATTCACATTCAAGGCTCCTGCTGGAGTAGACAGAGCAGGAGTGGGCCTCTATATCGAAAACGATTACGAATCGGCAGAAGCCGGCGGCTACATTCTCATCGACGACATCTCATTCGTGCAGATCAAAGAGGGGAAGCCATCAGTAACGCTCGAAGCGCCTTCTAATGTTGTGGCCAGACCACAGCAGCGCGAAATGGAGCTGTCATGGAATGCTATTGCCGAAAAAAATGTCAGCTATCAAATCATAATGAATGGCGAAAAACTGGCCACCACAAAGGAGACTTCTTACATCGCCGAACGACTTGAACCAGGCAAGTCCTATCAGTTCAGCATACGCTCTGTCAAGGGTTCGGAGGTCTCAGCACCTTCTGATCCGGTCACACAACAGACCCAACGGATGAATATGGGCATCAACGAGGAAGGACGCATTCCCTATCTATACACCGTGCGTGAGGTTGGAACCTGTCCGCGTACACTGCGGCTGTTCTATCACGACTTAGCCGATCCCGCCGCCAAAATCATATACCGGGTAGACGGCACACCCATCACGCCTGTCAACGGCAGCATTACCTTTACGAGCAAGGGGCAGCATATCCTGCAAATCGAAATCACAGAGACGCCCGAACGTAAATGGGATATAGAATACAAACTGAATGTGGATTAGAAAAACGATGAAACAAATACTTTTTTATATGCTGTTATTAGGTTGCAGCATCGCATTTGTTGCCTGCGACAACGACAACAAACAAGAAATGAAGGATATACGTTTGGGAGCCGATGATATCAACGAGGTGTCGCTCAACAAACTGTCCACCCGAACCATCATTCTCAGTGGAGGAACCGGAAAATATACGGCCAATGTGGCCGACTCGAAAATTGCAGGCGTCAACATCAGCAAAGACACCCTGCGTATCAACGGAATATGGGAGGGCCGCACTTATGCCACCATCATTTCAGGCGATTTCAAAAAGCGTGTAGAAATCAATGTGGTGGTTCCCGAACTCAGTATCAGCCAGTCGGAAATAAGACTTTACCCCCGTGATGAGAGTAAATTCGTGAGTTTAAACGGTGGGGGAGATATCGTCGACTTAAAGATAGAAGACCCCGATAAGGTAATGAATGCGAAATGGAATGCCAAGACCAGCATCTTGGAAATCCAAGCCTACTATGAAGGTGAAGCAAAGATACGGATCATCTCGCAGGACAAGAAAGAGAAAACCTTGAAAGTTGTAGTGCGCTGCGAAGGTACGGCCGGTCGAGTGGGTATCTACGGCACTACCTCGCACAGCCTTTACGAGCAGATGAACACGGTGATGGCCGTGCGACGCCCCGGTGTGGGAGTATGGCTCTGTAACGGTGCACGCCCCTATTTCTCCAAAAAAGTATTGAAGATAACGCCCGCTGTGGTCAATCCCGTAGCCGGAACCCACATCGACGTTTCGTTCTCGATGCTCTATCCCGCAGAGTTTGCCAACAGCGGATTGAAAGAAGGACCGCACAAACTATATGTAGAAGAAGTAAGAGAAAAAGACGTTGTGCTTCGTGGCCGAGGTTTTAAGTTTGTCATACCTTACGAAAAGAAATAATTCACGGCTCTATTCACTCCAGAAACAGAACCAAATTTTATGAATCATAAATAAAAACGAAAGAACTTATGAAGATCTTTACATGTAAGAAAACTCTGGCAGCAGTGGTTCTGTCCTGCTTATTCAGCACTGCCTATGCACAGAAATCATTGACAGTAACAACAGAAGCAGGCAAACTTTCCGAGAAGATTCCGGAAGCCGATAGGTACAATGTAACTGAACTGAAAATTTCTGGTTCCATCAACGGAACTGATATCCTGCTGCTTAGAAAGATGGCTGGAAAAGGCTTAGAAGCAAATGCAGAGACCAATGGCAAGCTCTCGTCGCTCGATATCTCCGAGGCAAAAATCGTGGCAGGTGGTGACAACTACTTCGCCATCAAGAGAGGATTGTCCTCCCAATACTATAAGCTCACAGAAGACGACGTTGTAGCTCCCTATATGTTCAATGGCTTGAAGAAGCTGACAAAACTGCAATTGCCTGCCGGAACGAAGAAGATAGAAAAGTATGCTATGTCGGGTTGCACGGATCTGACTGAATGTGCTATTCCTCAACAGGTAACCGCAATCAGAGAATATGCTTTCACACAGTGCCGCAAACTTGCTTCGCTCACGCTTCCTAACACCGTTGCCGAACTCGGTACGGCAGCTTTCAAAGAGTGCGACGGACTGCAAAGCGTAACCTTTACCGACGGTATCAGCATCACCAGCATAGCCAAAGACCTCTTCGCAAAGAATGTCAGCCTGACTACCATCACGTTTCCCGAATCGGTAAAGGAAATCGGCGAATCAGCCTTTGCCGGCTGCAAGTCGCTCGCTTCAGCAACTTTCCCTTCTCAACTCGAAAAAATAGGAGCACACGCTTTCGAAAACTGCACCTCGCTCGCCACTCTTTCCGAGTTTCCTGCAAGTCTCTCTTCTATTGAAGATAAAGCATTCTACAATGCAACTGTTACGGCTTTCAAAGTGTCTAAGGACAATGAATACTATTCATCCAAAGACGGTGTGCTTTACGATGCCGACGGAATTTCGCTCCAACTCTACCCCATAGGTAGTACTGCAATATCGTTTGAAGTGCCCGAAGGGATTGCCGACATCGGCGAAAATGCTTTCGCCTATGCCAAGAATCTGAAAACTATCAAACTCCCCGAGGGCGTCACCACCATCGGCGAATCGGCCTTTGCCTTCTCCGGTCTTACCCAGCTGACAATTCTCGGTTCAGGAATGTCGATCAAAAAATCTGCTTTCAGCAACTGTAGTGAGCTGGAGAGCGTCGACTTCAAGGGCGCTGTTTCCGGAATCGACGAATATGCTTTCCAAAACACAAAGAAGCTGTCTGCAGTCTACTTTGCAGGGACCGGCATACCTGAATTCAAAAAATATGTCTTCACTCCGAAAGCCGTAAAGCTCAAAATCTATGTTCAGAAAGAGTTGGTAGAGAAATACAAGGACGCTCTCAGTAAGAGTAACGCCATATTGGGCAGTAATTTCGAAGTGCTCGACAATACCACCACTGGTGTCGGAAGTCCATCTCTTGACAGAACAGCCACTGAGGAAGCTCGCTACACTATAAGCGGTCATCGGATTAGTACACCCACAAAGGGAATCAATATAATCAAGTTATCTAGTGGGAAAGTTATCAAACGCATTGAGAAATAAATCTCTACACGACATCTTACCATAAGTTACAGCCCCCCCTACAAGTCGAAACAAAGACTTTTAGGGGGCTTTTTTATCTCAGATTTCGTCTTTTTACTAAGATAAGCCGTGAAATCTTATATAGAATTACCCACTGATAAAGGTATAAATAAGATTGAATCGCTCTTTCCAATTAGAAGTGTAAAATCTCCGTGATGTCTGGATCTATGAAAAACCGCAGAGGTTTTCCTTACGGCTGAGAGTGCGAAGCTAAGCTCCCAAAGAGCCTCGGTGGATGACTTAAGCAATGCAAAAAAGAGGAGAACTTTCATTCCCCTCCATAAGATTAAATAATTTTGTATTGCATATGTACAAACAATTAACCTCAGAGCAAAGATACACAATAAGAATAAGTGTGTTACTGCAAAAGAAATGCTCACTTAGTTTCATCGGGAGACTATCGGTTGGATAAGTAGCGTATGACGGGAGAAAAGGTGAAATTCAAACGGAAAAGGTGTGTATGATGGTCGCCTGAGCTGATCTCGGGCCAGCTTAGCAAGGAGGAGCAAGCCCTATCTTTCAACAAGTCCTACACCAATAAATTTAGTAATGTGCCTTTGGGTTGCGCAAATATCAATAAGCACGAAAGTATATTTTGTGCCACACGAAAGTATATCTCGTGCTATACGAAAGTATATTTTGTACTCCACGAAAGTACATTTCGTTCCCTACAAAAGTATATTTCGTCGCTGTCTCTATCTGCTTTACTCGTCGGCTGGTTGATATTATGTTAATGAATTAAAATTAACTGATATATTACTACACGTTGGAAAATGAAAAATCTTAGTAAAAATAGAAACTATCGTCCCCCAATACTGCATAATAACTGAAGTATGGGGGACGAAAAGCTGTTTTACAAATGAAAAACCGAATAATGTTGCCTATTGTCCTTATCTTTTATATGATGTAGACAAACATATTACTTTTTCAACGGTATATTCAATTACCATATATTTTCATCTCCATTGTGTACCGATATATCAAAGAGCGAGGAAGATAATTCCAAATACAGATTTTTGGAATCTCTTATTTTTTATCCACGTATACCGCACGTATGGGCATGAATTCGCAGGGTGAATGACGTGAACGGAGTGTATGGGCATCGCATCGCTTGTCTGTTTTCCAATCGGTCTCGTTGCCGTATGGGTTCACATGGTGTCCGAAACTCCATGCATCTACGCAACCTTGAGTCAGTGTAGATGTCATGTACTTTGACACACATCTGTTCCAAGCCCAGCAGCCATTGCTGGTGCGGTAGAATGCGAGAGGAAGGAATGTGCCGTCGCAGAGGTCGTGCCATGAGAAACGTTTCGGGCATCGGACATCGTAACATGTGGTACGTACTTCGCCTTCCGGCGGACAAGTGAACATGAAGCCGTAGGCTGGTTTTTGGCAATGTTCGCCGAAAAAGCCGTATTCCCACGAGTAGGTAGTGAAAAGTGTGGTCATTTCCTCTGCCGTAGGTAGGCGGAGCTCACCACAAGTAGCCCAGTAAACGATGTCGCCGTAGCGTGCTTTGCGGAAGTCTTTTGTCTCGTGTTGCATTTCGGGGTCGGTAAACATTTTTCCGCTTATCTCTCTGTTACCACTTGGTGGGCAGTAATGACAGTTCGGATTCCATGCCGCTTCGCCAATAACTCCCCAACGGAAAGTGTCGCATATACGATGCCTCCTGTGTCTTGTGGCATTGCTGCTCCACGGTTTACGATAGAAACCGTAGGACGACTGGTCCCATAAACGGCACAGATCGCAGAGAATGAAGTTGGACTTAGCCCACTTCACACTTCCACACCCTATCGGCGGTTCGGGTGTGCCAGGGTTGCCCAACTCAATGACGAAGTTGTAGAACTTTCCGGCTACAAGCATCATCTTCTGTTCCACGTTATAAGTCTTGCCGTTTTCATCCTCGACGGTAAGCGTGTAGGTCTCCTCTTGCTTGGTGGGGAACATGGCAATATGTGTAACTGCGACAGCCGATGAGGGTTCTACATCGATAATATCAGTCTGCCCGGAATGATGCAGTTGCAGGTCGCCATTGGGGTTGTTTGTGTTCAGATTGAGAGTAGCCATCGATGGTGCACCTGTTATTTTCAGTTTTTTCGTCATCAGTGTTTGTCCGTTTCGCTTGAAAGTGAATTTACAGTTGCACAGAGATACTTGCGACTGAAGATTGGCATACACGGAGGCAATGTCGTTGCTGACTTTGTCTACTCCGCCAAGCCCGAACTTGAAAAAGAAACGGTTTGTGAAGTCTTCGAGTGTTCCCTCCTGCTTGCTGATATCGAGATACAAGTGTCCGAAGTGTCCCTGTTTCACGGTCTCATTATTGATGGCGGGATAGAACATGGCAATGCGGTCGCCCTTTTTTGCAATCATTTTTCCCTCAAAGTGAGTTGATGCGCCTGCTTCCGTAGCTTCAGCCGTAGAGGTATAGTAAGTGTTGAAGTTAAATATAGTAACTTTGTCCCCCTTTTCCCAGAAGAATCTTCCATCGGCGTCCAGTTTGGCTCTTGTCGTCGGAAGGTTTGACCCATACGCTTGCGAAGCGGAGATTGTAAAACCGCTTACCTGCGTCCTTGTTTCCGAAGTTGTCTCCGTCGTCTCGTTGTTGGTGCAAGCTGTAAACAGAGTTGCGATTATGAAAATACTGAAAGCGTTGTGAAATTTCAGTGCTTTGAATACTTTTTTCATTTTCTTTGTTATCGTATTTTTATTTGGTTATTTACTTTTCCCATCGAATTTAAACTTCAAAGTTCACATAGAGAGGGGCTGCTCGCCCCCCATCCTCTTGATATTTTCTGGTATGGATTATTATGATCTATACCAGACTCAATATTACACTTCTATATTGAACTTACCTTCAAGCGATTAAGCGAAGTTTCCTATATTTCACTTCTATTTATTCAATAATATCATAGTCATCTTCAACCTCATTGTCGAAAGAGAACTCTTTGGCACCCGTAGGTATTTTCTCTCCTGGCTTATCAGGTTTTAAATCTCCACCGGGAGTGGGGTTCGTAGGACTTCCTGCACATAGTTGCCCTTCATGCTCAACCTTGATAAGCTCACTGCTTGGTTTCACATACTTTCTTTTTTCTTCTTTCATAATTTCTAAATTGTTTAGCATAATTGTTGAATTGTTTGACATAAACTTTGATTTTTTAATGAATAATTATTGTTTACCATTTCTACTATTTATACGTATTATCAATCTTTATATATCGTATGAATTGCACAGAAAAGCACTGCTAATTTCTCCTTAAAATTCGATATACGCATATACACATAGTCTGCAAAGGAATTTCTACGGAATCCCCTTTGCAGGCTATGTGTTAGGGCACACTTTCGCGCGCGCGTAAGAGAAAGTTTTTTGAGGGAATAAGCGCTGGTGCGCCTCTGAGAGAGAGAGAGAGAGAGTAGCAAATTATTTGGAATAACCAAATAATTAGACAAGAAATTTACAGGAAAGATTGATTTTTCCTGTGCCGTACATATACTACCATTATATATGGGAATATACTGCATAATGTCGTTTCTCTCTAATATGTTCAAAATCTGTTTGTTAATAATCGTGGACAAAGGTAATGGAAATATTTGGAATAGGCAAGGAAAAAAGAAAAAATATGGTAAAATCTCTGTAAAAGTATTG
The DNA here is from genome assembly GCF_963541955.1 of Hoylesella pleuritidis. Lineage (NCBI taxonomy): Bacteria > Pseudomonadati > Bacteroidota > Bacteroidia > Bacteroidales > Prevotellaceae > Hoylesella > Hoylesella pleuritidis. Next base: position 26,216 of record NZ_CAUTUT010000019.1, read on the forward strand.
CCTACCGGTGGACGATTACCAAACAAACGCAGTACCAAGCACATCCATATACAGCAGTTCAGTATGAAGTTTCTCCTTCGTAGCTTATATGCCCATAATAGCTTGCTATATTTCCACACTCATATAGGAAAGTGCACAAATATGCCATATTCGGTGGACTCCATTACTTTTAAGTTCGAAGACAAGAAAACGGCAAAGCGTACAGCCATTTTTCGCTACCGCTCAACAACTCGTCAGGAGCAAATGCTTCAGCCTCTACGTGCCTATCATCAGGTAATGCAGGTGCGAGGCATGAGCAGCAAGCATTCGGTATTTGTGATGGAGCTGTTCGCCCTCGCAGAAGACAACTGTTCGAAGTAACACCATATAAGCGTAACCGTGGACGCACGCTGACATTCTATGTCACTCTGCAAGACCTCAAGCTGGCAAAGAAAGATTGATAAACTCAAATGGTAATAAAAAGGTCTTATTTCTTTTCATCTGTGCAGTGATAATGGCTTTCAGCCTACTGGCGCACGCACAACGGCTTATTCTGGGATAACGTGGCCTTGAAGTCATTGAAACTGTTCCGCTTATCGAGGGAAAAATGGGATTGTGTTAAACTTCTAAATTACAGCAAATATTATCCGATCAAATGTTTTGGCGTTACAGTAAAAAGTGCTAACTTTGCAGCCGCTAATGATAATATAGTTGAATGAAGAATGACAAAATGAAGAATCAGTACCGCGTGAATGAACAAATTCGCGTGAGGGAAGTACGTGTTGTAAGTGATGACGGATCCGAAGTTATGCCCACCCGGAAAGCGATGGATATAGCTCGCCAACAAGGAGTGGATCTCGTGGAAATCTCACCAAATGCACAACCTCCAGTTTGTCGTCTCATCGACTATTCCAAATTCCTCTATCAACAGAAGAAGCGCCAAAAGGAGCTGAAACAGAAACAGGTCAAAGTAGAGGTCAAGGAGATTCGATTCGGTCCGCAAACGGATGAGCACGACTATCAGTTCAAACTTAAACACGCCAAGGAGTTTTTAGAGGATGGAAACAAGGTGAGAGCTTATGTCTTTTTTCGTGGACGTTCAATCCTGTTCAAAGAACAAGGTGAAGTTCTGCTTCTGCGTTTTGCCAATGATTTGGAAGAATATGGTAAAGTGGAGCAAATGCCGGCCCTCGAAGGCAAGAAGATGTTTCTCTATATCGCTCCGAAGAAAACCGGAGCAATTAAGAAAAGTCAGCAGAAATTGGATCGTGAAAAGCGTGAAGCAGAAGAGAAAGCACTTGGACAAAACGCTAAATCTGCAGCAATATCCTCTGATAATACAGAGAAAATAACCAACGGCGGACTCTTTGCCAATGCTAAAAACGGTGACGATGTACTGAAGAAGCTGAAAGACTCCGCTGACGAATAAATAACAATAAGGTGCGTAACGCCCGGTATATGCGTTGCCACCGTACAATAAATAACAATTTAAAACAAACAAAAAAAATGCCAAAAGTAAAGACAAATTCCGGCGCAAAGAAGAGATTCCGTTTCACCGGAACCGGTAAGATCAAGAGACATCACGCTTACCACAGTCACATTCTGACTAAGAAAACAAAGAAGCAGAAAAGAAATCTGGTACACCAAACCTTGGTGGATCGTTCTAATATGAAGCAGGTTCGCGACTTGCTCTGCCTCCGTTAATCCCATTAGTCAACATTTAAAGGAAGAAGAAAACTATGCCAAGATCAGTAAATCACGTTGCTTCAAGAGCAAAGAGAAAGAGAATTCTAAAACTTACCAAGGGTTATTTCGGAGCAAGAAAGAATGTTTGGACTGTTGCTAAGAATACCTGGGAGAAAGGTTTGACTTATGCTTACCGTGACCGTCGTAACAAAAAGCGTACTTTCCGTGCATTGTGGATTCAGCGTATCAATGCAGCTGCTCGGTTGGAAGGTATGAGCTATTCGGTTTTAATGGGTGCTTTGAGCAAAGCCGGTATCGAAATTAACCGCAAGGTACTTGCTGACCTTGCTGTTAACAATCCCGAAGCATTCAAGGCGATTGTTGCGAAAGTGAAGTAAATTTACCTTATCGTAAGAGTCGTAAGCCTCTTGCAATATAATTAAGCGAAATAAATAAAAGAGTCGCGAGAGATAAATCTCTCGCGACTCTTTTATTTATCTGTTTGAATTCACGTGTGAACACAATATGATCTATTCTATCGAAAGTTCCGTTTCGGTTTCGGGAATAGGCTGATTGGTACTTTCTTTTACACCGAGTTCTTTCAATTCATTGGCTTTCTGTACGATACTCTGCCTGCCAGTATAAGCCTTGTTATGTGCATCATCATAGTCCTTTCGAAGTAACTCGATATCTTTCCCCACTTTATCGAAACGTTTTACAAACTCGCCCACACGTTTCAGCATCTCTTCGGCCATATCAAACACACGCTTCTGGTTCTCAGTCTGCGCGTAATGCCGCCATGCAATCTGAATCATTTTAAGGATAGCGAGCAGATTTTGTTGACTGGTGATGAATACTTGTTTGTCAAAAGCCTCGCTCCAAAGCTTAGGTTCGTGAAGTAAAGCCAATTGCAATGCCCCCTCGTTGGGAACGAACATAATTACGAAGTCGATTGCCCGACGCGGCTTTTTGATATATCGGCTGTAATCTTTTCGCGCCAATCCCGAGACCTGTGTACGCAGACTCCGAACCAAGTCATCGGCAAACTTTCGCTTCAAAGTCTCGTCTTCGGTGTTGACATACCGGTAATAAGCGTCGATTGACATTTTGGAGTCGATCACGACATCTTCATTGTTGGGATAATGCAGCACCACATCGGGAATCATTCGCTTACCACTATCGTCATTTTCGATGCTATTGCCTTTTTCATCCGTAATCACTTGCTGCACATCATAGTCCACGCCACAGCGTAAACCTTGCAAATCGAGAATCTCTGTGAGCATCCGCTCACCCCAATTGCCCTGAGTCTTGTTGCCGCCACGTATGACATTAGTCAGTCTCGTAGCCGTTGCATCAATCTTCTGTGTTTGTTCGCTCATTTCTTTAAGCTGTTGTGAAAGCGAAGCCGTACTTTTAGCTGTCTCTGAATTGGTGTGTTGAATAGCCTGTTGCAGCTGTTCAATATTCTGTTTGAGCGGTGCCGTGAGACTTGACATCGACTCCGTATTGGACGACTTCAACTGATCCGATGCCTGATAGAGCACTTTCGTAGCCAAGTTGGAGAATTGTTCCTGTACCGTTTTCAACTGTTGTTCAAACTGTTCGCGACGCAGTTTCATCTCGCGCGCATTCTGTTGCTGTTCAGCTTCCAACTGCGTGTGCGTACGTTCAGCTTCCACTTTGAGTTGCATCAACTGCTCGTTGAGTTCGTTTCGTTCCTTTTCAGCTGCATCCAACAGTATTTGCAAAGTGTGCACCGAGGCCTGCTCTTGTGCCAACTGTTGACCAGCAAGCAACCATTGTGCTTCGACCGACTTTCGTTTCCCATTCAGAATGAGAGTAGTACTCAATACACCGATAACACCACCTATTATAATATATAAAACAATCATTGTACTTCCATTCGTTATTTTGCAAAGATACGTATTTCCAGCTATAATCAGGTTAGTCTTAACAAAATTCTTCCTGCCGTTGGAACCTGCCAAAATACCATAGTAACACCACTCCACGCATCAGCAGATAAGCAATGAAGGCGAGCCACAACGCGTGATTACCGAGTATGGGAAAAAATGAAAAAAAGATAAGGAAAAATATCACCGAAGCTATGATCGACGACGAAAACATCATTCGGGTGAATGTCAATCCGATGAAAATACCGTCTAAAATAAAAGCCAATGCCCCCGAGGCGGGAATCAAAACGGCCCACCAAAAGTAGCGAGCGGCTGCGGCAATAACATACTCTTCATCAGTAAGCAGCCCCAAGAAAGCATTACCTCCGATAGCATAAACTACAGTGAAGATGGCCGTCATAGCTATACCCCACCGCATCAGACGTCGACAGACATCCGTAAAAGCCGCCCAATTATGTGCACCGTAATACCGACCGCTGAGTGCTTCGCCTGCAAAAGCAAAACCATCCATCACATATGAAAACAACGTGAACATCGTCAACAGCAACGTATTGACAGAAAGCACGAGATTGCCTTGCCTTGCTCCTGCTGCCGTGAAAGACAAATTGACGGCTACAAGAAACAAAGTGCGCAGGAAAATATCTCGATTCACTGTAAAAAAATGCCGCATCACACCCTGCTCCCATAAAATCTTGTACAGAGAAAGACGTTTGATATACGCGGAAAGCCGTGCATAATGCTTTGCCCACAGCACCAAAGCGAAGAGCCATCCGCTCCATTGTGCGATGAGCGTGCCCAATGCCACACCTTCAATTTGCATCCCCGCACCATAAACAAGCACCAAACTTGCCACAATATTCACCACGTTTTGAATGATGGAAACAAGCATCGGAATACGCGTGTTCTGCATTCCGATAAACCAACCGGTCAATCCGTAGAGGCAGAGCATTGCCGGAGCCCCCCAGATACAGATATCAAAATAAGTGGAAGTAAGCACAGCAATTTCAGCCGACGGATGCATTACGGCCAATGCCACAGATCGCAACGGCACTTGAAAAACAAGGAATGAAAGCGCAATAAGTCCGCCTACAACCAGCGAACGAATTAGAATCTGCATTATCTCACGAAGATTCCGACGCCCCAAAGCCTGCGAAGTCATTCCGCTCGTACCCATTCGCAGAAAGCCGAATATCCAATAGATCACATTAAAGATCATCCCTCCTATGGCGATCGCACCAATATAAGCCGCACTTCCTAAATGGCCTACGATGGCCAAATCTACCAATCCTAACAACGGAACGGTAATATTGGAGACGATTGATGGTAAAGCAATGCACAGAATCTGTCTGTCGCGTATATTTCTGATCAGTTTCATCCCGACGAATTTACTCCACAAAGTTACGAATTAAATCCGAAGGATTTACCGAAAAACGCAAACCTTTCTCCTCTTGTCCTCTCATAGTTTCTTTCTTCGATTGAAGCTCTTCTGCAAAACGATTGTAAGGTTAAGACGAATTGTACATCCTTTTTGCCGAGTCTTTAGTTACTCTTAGCCCTTTCAGTTAGTGGAGTGAGACCGGTCAACGGCTCATTTCTCGATTGCGGGTTGATGCCCCGGTCGGATCCGATGGAAGAACTAAGGATGAGTTACGAATGTATAATGATTCAGTGTCTTCTAAACGAAATTCGATTTATTTTCGTAACTTTACCGCAATTTCCGTAAGCAAGGACAGAAAATATATAAATAAAACGGGAAAACAGAAGGAAAGGAACGATTTACAATATCCAAAACAGAACGATTAGCTTATGTCACACATCATCAATGCTGATCTCTTTAACGACCGCCGTGACTATATTATCGCAAAACTCAGGCAGAAGATAGAGGAGTTTAAAGCCTATGACGAGAAACGAAAGGCGTATTATCGGAATATTGTCAAGGAGAATGAATGGCTGAAAGAGGAATTGAGACTGTCGGCAGACACCGATAGAATCGTGAAATTGGAGCATACCATAATGTCATTGAAAGGTGCAAACAAGGCCCTTTTATTGAAATTGGAGGAAGCCGGCCTTACAGCTGAGTATACGAAAGAAGAAATCGCTGAATGGAGAGCCAGCGTTAAAGAAAAGAGAATGGAGAAGAAATGGAGGAAGGCATTGGAAGAGAACAAGCTTCTTCGGAATACCATCAGTGAACTTGTTTGCAAGCTCCACAATGCTAATAAGTAGTCATTCATTGATGAGCAGATAAAGTTGACGGGCTGGTAAGTTGACGGGTTAACAAGTTGCTGAGTCGTGTATGTCATTTCCCGTTAACTCGTCAACCAGTCAACTCATTAACTTACCGATTTGTCCCTCATTTAATCACTCACACGCTGTCCCCTGTAATACGTATGGAATGTATCTTCGGCATATCCGTCCCTTAAAATCTTGAAGCTATCGGGATTAGCGCCTTCTATCCGGCGGCCGAAATAATATACGCGGAATGTATCTTTAGCATAGCCTTGCCCCAAAGTCTGCAATGCATCGGAGTTGACTCCGGTCATTTGTTCGCCCATAAAAAAGGCGCGGAACGTATCACGGGCATAGCCGTCACCGAGATCCTGGAATGAATCGGCATCGGCACTCTTGATCTTACGCCCTCGGAAAAACACGGCATTGCTTGTTTTGAAATAGTCGGTGGTGACGTATGGCTCTTCAAAAGGCGGTTCGTCGCCCGGGAAAGGCTGATGGTCGGATGCTTTGAGACGGAAAAATACCGGGTCGACGTATGCCAGGATCTGACCGTTGAGATAGACATTGAAGCGGTCTTTGGCGTAACCGTGCCCCAAGATCGTGAACGTATGCACATCGGTATACCGCATCGGACGGTTGTGATAATAAGCCACTCCGCCCCGTACGGAATATTCAGGCGTATAATTCTGTGCGGAAAGGGCCGTCGCGAAGCTCCAAATGAGTACGATTGTTGCCGTCAGGTGACAGAAAAAGCGGGGAAAGGAATTTGTTCTCATATTCTCTTTTGTTGTTGATTGTAATGTGATTAATAATATTGCTAAAACTTCTTCATTGTTGTGAGATTTTGCAAATCATTGGTAATAATAGTTACCTTGTGAGACTTGTACCATCTCAATAGCTTTAAACGGAAGTGGTAAGTCGGGTTCATCAGTGTAATTTGCAAGATGTATTATACTCAACATCATTCCCTTGATTATTCGTCCGTCTCCGTAGTATCTTTTTTTTTGCTGGTCTATACGGAAACTTCACACCGATACTTTCAAGGCGAGCTTTGACACATTCGCCATCTTCTGTAAGTCCTGTGCCGTCTATGCGCTCTTGTATCCATACAGCAACGTTGGTTTCGTCCTCTCCTGTTTTCATCGGATCTGCACCCTTGTCCCATAACCACAAAACCATAGACCATTTGCCAGCAGTTGCTTCGGCTGTTATTACTGTCCTGAAACCTTTTTGTAACTTATTTACATCTGCACCATGCTCTAAAAGGTATTCTATTTTCCGTTTATCATCACTCAATGCAGCTTTAAAAATAGGTAAGAGCGCTTGGTCATCATTCACATTGGCACCATATTTGATTAATAATTTTAGAAATTTGATATTGTGCTTGCTGTAACACGCACTTTCAATTGGCAGGGCATTCTTTGTACGTTTACCATCAGGAGTCACTAATTTTGACAACAGATTAGGGTCTGCACCTTTTTCCAAGAGAAACTCTGTCATTTTGTAATTATCTGTAAACACAGCATAATATAGATATGTCATTCCATCTTTACCAGACGAATTTACATTCCAACCATGCGCCATCATATCCCGCAACTTATCCTTATCATTATTACTTATGGCTTCTATTATCGGATATTCCTCCTTACTGAAATATCCTGCATAGCGTACTTTGTTTTTGAACATATTACAAGAATTTAATGTGATTAATAATATTGCTAAAAACATCTTCATCGTTATGATATTTTACAAATCATTAATAATTATTGATTCTCCTTGTTCTGCTTCAATGGCTTTAAGCAGCAATGACAGAATCAGTAACCTACATAAAACTTATAGTATGTTCTTTTTGATATTTTTTATTCGTCCGATTCTATTCTGTTCTTTCGTACAGGTCTATATGGAAACTTCACACCGATACTTTCAAGGCGAGCTTTGACGCGTTCTGCATCATCAGTAAGGCCAGTGCCATCTATAGCGTCTTGCACCTATACGGCAACGTTGGTCTCGTCCTCTCCTGTTTTCATTGGGTCTGCACCCTTGCCCCATAACCATAAAACCATAGGCCATTTGCCAGCAGTTGCTTCGGCTGTTATTACTGTTCTGAATCCTTTTTGTAGTTTATTAATGTCTGCACCATGCTCTAAAAGGTATTCTATCTTCCGTTTATCATTATTCAGTGCTGCTGCAAAAATGGGTAAAGCTGCTCTATCTTCATTTACATTGGCATGATAGGCAATGAGTAACTTCATGAACTTTATATTATATTTATCATAGCAAGAACTTTTAAGTGGGAACATGGCTTCTGTAATTTTGGGATTGCTGTCCCACACATTTGATATTAAGTTGGGGTCGGCTCCTTTTTGTAAAAGGAACTCTGTCATTTTATAGTTGTTTGTTCTTACGGCGAATAACAAATATGTCATACCATGCTCGCCAGCAGAATTAACATTCCACCCTCGATCGATAAAATCTAACAATGCTCTTTTATCTTTGTTGTGGATTGCTTCTATTATAGGATATTCCCTCTTACTGAAATAACCTGCATACGGAACTTTATTGTTGAACATACTACAAGAATTTAACGTTATTAATAATATTGCTAAATATTTCTTCATCATTATGATATTTTACAAGTCATTGGTAATTATCGGTATGCCCTGTTTGGATCGTTCTGCCTCAATGGCTTTAAGCAGCAACGGCAGAATCAGTAGTTTACATAAAACTTGTAGCATATTCTTTATTTGCTATTCTTTTATTCGTCTGACTCTACTCTGTTCTTTCGTGCAGGTCTATACGGAAATTTCACGCCGATACTTTCGAGGCGGGCTATTACTTGCTTTATTTCCTTATTCTCATTATTTCCACTGTCAATAGCCACTTGAACCCAATATGCAACATTTTCTTGTCCAGCAGTCCGCCCACCTCCCCCTGTTTTCATAGGGTCAGCACCTTTATCCCATAACCACAATACTAGATCCCATTGATATACTGTTGCTGCTTCTGAGATTACAGTTTCTCTACTTTTATTGAATTTATTGATGTCTGCACCATGCTCCAAAAGAAATTCTATTTTCCGTCTGTCATTATTCAATGCTGCTGCAAATATGGGCAAAGTAGCTCTATCTTCATTTACATTAGCATGATAAGCAATAAGTAATTTCATAAACTTGATATTATACTTATCATAACAGGAGCTTTTAAGTGGAAACATGGCTTCTGTAATGTTAGGATTGCTATCCCAAACATTTGATATTAAATTGGGATCGGCTCCTTTCTCTAAAAGAAATTCCGTCATCTTATAGTTGTTCGTTCTTACGGCGAACAACAAATATGTCATACCATGTTCGCCGGTAGAATTAACGTTCCACCCTCGATTGATAAAGCCTATCAATGTTTCTTTGTCATGATTGTGTATCGCTTCTATGATAGGATACTCCTCCTTACTGAAATATCCAGCATATGGTGGTTTGCTATTAAACATACTACAAGAATTTAATGTGATTAATAATATTGCTAAAAACTTCTTCATCGTTATGATATTTTACAAGTCATTGGTAATTATTGGTATGCCCTGTTTGGCTTGTTCTGCTTCAATGGCTTTAAGCAGCAATGACAGAATTAGTAACCTACATAAAACTTGTAGTATGTTCTTTTTGATATTTTTTATTCGTCCGATTCTATTCTGTTCTTTCGTACAGGTCTATATGGGAACTTCACACCGATACTTTCAAGGCGAGCTTTGACACGTTCGGCATCATCGGTAAGTCCAGTCCCGTCTATAGCGTCTTGCACCCATACCGCAACATTGGTTTCGTCCTCCCCTGTCTTCATAGGATCTGCACCTTTATCCCATAGCCATAAAACCATAGGCCATTTACCTGCGGTTGCTTCTGCTGTTATTACTGTTCTGAAGCCATCTTGTAGTCTATTGATGTCTGCGCCATACTCTAAAAGGTATTCTATCTTTTGTTTATCATTATTTAATGCTGCTGCAAATATAGGTAAGGTGGCACGATCATCATTTACATTGGCACCATATTTTATCAGCAACTTGACGAATTTAATGCTATGTTTACTATAACATGCGGACGAGAGGGGGAGCATTCCCTCTGGACCATATCGGTCATTAGGATCCACAAGTGAAATAAGATTAGGGTCTGCACCATTTTCAAGGAGAAACTCTGTCATTTTATAGTTGTCGGTAAATACTGTATATTCTAAATAAGTCATACCTTCTTTTCCTCTGGAATTTATATTCCAACTTTGTTTCATCATATTTCGCAAAGTTTCTTTATCCTTGTTGTGTATCGCTTCTATAATCGGATATTCTTCTTTACTGAAATAACTGGCGTATGATGGTTTGCTATTAAACATACTACAAGAATTTAATGTGATTAATAATATTGCTAAAAACGTCTTCATTGGCGTGAGATTTTACAAGTCGTTGGTAATTACTGGTATGCCCTGTTTGGCTCGTTCTGCCTCAATGGCTTTAAGCAGCAACGGCAGATCGTGCCCAGTAGAAAAATCAAACTTATCAGAGGTATAGAGCTGTATCCGTTCACCGGCAGAGTTCGGCATTAGCGCGAGGTTGTTATTTCCCATATTCAGAAAATCCTGGTTAGAATAGTAGGTATGCACCTTTGACGTATCTGGATTTTCCACTCCATACATCTTATAGGTATTCGGATGCACACCTGCTGGATTGAATGCATAGGTTTCACAGCCCGTAGCTGCTCCACCCGCAGTTGCCAATCCTCCACCAAGTGAATGCCCTGTAATAGTAAGATTATCTTTTCCTACTTTATTTCTTAACTTTCTAGATAGATCTATTGCATTCTGATACTGCTTGCTTCCCATTCCTACTCCTTGTGCTACATTATCGTCTATCCAATCCTTACTCCAATCATGTACGATGTCGTTTTCAGGATGATCAGGATCACTATATGTCCCCCTAAAGGCAAGTATATATTTGCCATCTTGACCTTTATAAATATCTGCTTTGAATCCTATATCCGTGTTCTTTAGATCTTTAGATCTAAGACCAAGATATTTCAAATCTTCTTTGGAAAGTGGGGTATATCCTTCCAATTTCTCGCTCTTCAATTTGTTTTTCTGCTCCTCACTCAATCCTGCAAGTGATTCTTCCATATCATAGTCCTCAGCATCTTTGGGGACATTGGTACGGTTATAAGCAAAGAAACTCAGACACAGCATATCAGAAGCCATAGCATAGTTGGGCTTAATGATAGTGATGAGACCTCCGAGTTTGCAGGTGAGTGTTGCCCCTTGTAGCAGAGCACGATTGCCACAGATCTTAACTTTGGGGTGTACTTTCGACCATTGAGAGAAACTTGTAAGGAAAGCACACGGATTTATGACTTTCATCAACATATTAGTCAATACGCCACCGGCAATCCCTCCCAGTATGCCCATTATTCCTGTGCCGGCTATGCCACCTTTTACGATACCTTTGGCAGCACCTTTCACAGCACCCCATACACCTCCGTTCTCGTAACCTCTCATACCACCGATGATGCCTCCTGCCAAGGCTCCGACAGCACCTACTATCAAGCTAGCTCCTCCAAAATGCAATCCGACTAAAGCACCTATCATAGCACCTGCTGCCGTTAACTTCAAACACACGTAGCATTGGTCCATACGGTCTTTCTCCGTAGCAAGCAACTTGCTGCTCGCGCGCATCACAGTTGTTTGGTTTGTTACCTTAATGAGCGCCTGATGAGCACCACTGGTGCAGACGGTCATATCGCCGTCTTGTATATATTGTGAACTCATACACGTTCCTCCACAAGTTTAAATTCTATTTTGTTGGTGTAGATATAGTCGTCACTTGCCTGCTCTCTGACACTTGTTACCGCTCTATCGAAGAAAGGCTGATAATCTTCGGCACAGAAGTATTCTGTATCAACAGAATATTTATAATTGAACGGTGCACCATTGGTTAATGGATGTATTTGCGTGAGATAATCGTTTCTGAAACTTGCAACATCTTCAAGCACTCCTTCGCCACATTCCATAAGATGAATGGTTTTATCAGATAGAACTTCTTTCTTGGCTCGTGCGATGGCTACATTTACATAATGGTTTGCGTGGAGTATGGACAATGGATTAATACGGAACGACTTTCCACCGCCAAACCATGACCAAAGCGTATAGTAAAGCAACGAACTGCGCATTTCTCTGCTAAAATCACTTGTCGCATTGCCAACGACATCGAGCAGCTGTATGATAGACTGGTCGCTGCCAAAGGTAGAAATAATCTCATCGCGAAAGCTCTTGTACCGACTGTCTATTTCATTGCTGTTGTACAATTTCAGCATATCATTTGTATCAAAACCGAATTCTATCCGACTTACGGACTTGTTGATAATATTCAGAAGTTGGTATATTTCAGCATTTGCTTGCTGTTTCTGTTCTGGCTGTGTCAACACATCTATAACGACATTGCCATTCTCTGCCTTTGAGACCTTCCATTGCTGTGAAGTCTCATTGTGCATTCCATCAATGCCATTTATGTTGATATGGCTGATTTGTGTGATATTGTATATTCTCATTTTACATTCAATTTATTCCTCGGATGCTCAATGATTCTCGACCATTTCTTTCTCAGAATCCTACTTCCAGATGTTGAATTCACGTTATGGTATGGTCTGCCGGGTGATAAACGATTTCACTCGACGCGGTGCATAAACATTCCGTCGCCAGCGTCTATGAGTCGGCGGGTCTCGTCAAGTTTGTAAATAATGATACTGCCGTCGCCATAATCGCAGTTCAGACGGCTGGCCTCATAATAAAATAGGCCGTGAGCAGTTTCACCGTCGGATGTTTCCGAGATACGATCACCATTGATTTTAACGGTGATAGAACCGAAATCCGTCTCCACGCTCCACGTTCCTTGGATCCATTTCGGGGCTTTCTCTGGATGGATTTCGGTAAAAGGATCTTTGGAAGAAGAATCTGCAACGATGGTCGAAGCATCCGAATCTTCGGCTGAGGTGGTGCTTGTATAGATGTCTTCGGCAGTGTAAGACTTATCGCTTCGGCAACTTCTAATGGTGGAAAAGATGATGATAAGGAATACAACCAGAATAAAAATCACGCGCGTGAGGCATCCCTTTCTCTGCGGTTTAGCCTCATACGCAGGCGGTTCTCCCAAAAGTGTGCGTTCCATCTGCGGAGCCCTTGCCGACGGGAGTTCTCGAGTGACTTCGCAATTAACAGCTTTTCGCGTTGCGTTTAACGGTTTTTCGTCGGCTGATTTGCCGTTAATCGCAAGGTGATTAACGTTTAATTGTTCGGCATCTTGACTTTCCCCGTCTACAAAGGAGTTTTCAGAGACTTTGTCGCCGGCGTGCCGAACAGCGTCATCAGGAATGGTATAGGTGAACGGTGTGCCGCATCGGGGGCACACACAAGCCAACTCGCGGATGCCCGGAGCGGCATACATATCGTATTTGAATCTGCATTTTGGACACTTGATTTCCATTTTCCGGCACTACTTTGTGGTTAATCCTTACTCGAATCGCACATGCGCTTTATTCGTCACGCGCCAAACAGTTCCCTCTCTAATGGCTAAACCCTCTTCTTCGGTGATGATGCGGCGCGGCAAACCGGCTGTGTTACCCGTGACTTTACACACAGGTTTGACGAACTGCGACACCGAAATCATTGCCGTTGCGATAGCATCGTGACTGTCGATCATAATGAAACTGCCGCTGATGCCATTGCGAGTAGTAAGTTGGTAAATGCTTTTGCCTACCTGTTCGGTTGTGGAATATTCGGCGAAAGTGCCGTCAGCACTGGGTGCAGCCATATAAAGCTGCGTGACGACGGGCTGCTTCGGTTGCTCGACAGGTACTGCCGGGCGTGACGATTCGACCTCAACGACTTGCTTTTCAGGCGCAGAAGCCAGAGCCGCCAAGAGCTGTTTCTCGAGCTGCCCTACCTTAGTTTCGAGCGCAGCAACACGCTTTTCCATCTCTGCCAACTGTTTTTTGTGTACCGCAGACTGTTCATTCTGTTGCTCAGAAGTTGGTTCTTCGGATGCCGGTTGACCTAAAATCCGTGAAAAAACACTTGCCATCTATTCCTCTTTTAAATTCTCAATGAGATTGTCTCGAATGCTTCCGATGATCGGATAGAAGAAAACGGTATCCTCAATCGGGTCGCTTCCGTTCTTATCTTCTTGATTCTTGTTTATGAAATTCCAGCCATTGATGAGATGATGTTCCAGGTCTTTGTCGACCAACTCCTTGAATTTCTGCAACGCTTTGTTGTCGACCAGGAAACGATCTACTACACGAATGTCTTCGCAGAGCGTAATGAAGAAATGGTTGAACGCCTTTACGCGGGTTACAATTGCGCTTCTCACCTCGGCGTTGTCCATATCGTCGTAAGTAAGATGCTCTTTGTCTATCATCGAATAGTTGCATTTCAGCGGATTATCGAAGTCGTCCATCAGTCGGTTCAGCACCGCCACGTTGTCGCACCCCGTGTTGTCGCGCACCTGCATCAGGGCTCCCCGACAGGTGATTTGCTTGGGTTCGTTCTTCTCCATCACGACAGAGAAGCCGTCGGTATCGTACTTTTCGCCGTAGACTCGCTCGAAAACGGCCTGCGAAATGAGGTCTAAGTCGCGCTGTGAGCCCACAATGTCAAGTATTTTCGAGCCCGTTCCGCTGAACATTACACTGCGCGGCTTGCTCAATCTGCGGCCTTTCATCATCGTGGCCACATAGTAAATGAGCGTCACATAGAAGTAGAGGAAGATGATTTTGCGCGTTCCATCTTCATTCAGTCGCAGGTTGTAAGAGAACACATCGTTGCCTGCCACGACCTTGTTGGCAATGACCGAGAAGAGGAAAGCATTGATGTCTTCCGACTTTCGCTTAGCAGTGATGTCGTCGAGGATGCCATTCAGTTCGCCGTATTTATCATCATCGCCGTCAAAGAGTCGTTTGAAGTAGTCCACATATCGGCAAAGCATCGGGTTGGTATCGCCGTGCGGCACCTCCGAAAAGCCGTCGCCAAAGAGCACGTTGGCTGCAAAGCGAAACGAAGTGAGTATCGTCGGTTGCTGTGCATTGCTCTCGAAGACCACTACATCACTCGATCCGCCGCCGATATCGATACTTGCCACCGTCGAGGCAGAGCCTCGGAATGTGCTCGAACTCTTGTAAAAGTAATAGGGAGCGACGGATTCGGGCATCTGAATCAGATTGTTTTCCGTGGCCGGAACGCCAAAAACCTCATTGAAAGTCTTGGCCCACATCTCGCCCATTTTGCGTACATTGCCCACCTTCATACTCAAAGGATAAAACCAGACGAGGCGAGTCTTGGCAAGATCTCCCGTCTCCAACAGCACAGTTGTACGCATCAACAGAGCCAATTCGGTGAGATAGGCCCGCACGCGCTTGCTATTGGCTATCTCGGTAGACCATTTCAGGTTGGGAACAATGCGATTCCCGTAGCCCACACTTTCCTTTTCGTAGATGAACGGGATGTCGGCATCGCCCAAAGCAACGATATAATCGACATTCTCTGCATCCAAACGGTCGCACTCGGAGAGCACGGTGCGCTGTGGAAAGCCATAGTCTTCGCCGATGTTTTTAGGCAAAAACTCTTGCTTCATAATGACATCGTAGAGAATACTTTCACCATTGTAGAGCGTGGCCAGCAGCCGGTCACGTGCCGTAGAACTGACTTTCAGCGGCTCGGGCATATTGTCTGAGCGCATACATTCAACGTGCGTGTTAGTCGTTCCGAAGTCGACGGCAAACGTGAAAGCATCGTGTCCGGGCACATAATCGTGCCAACGGGGGCACACGGCGCCCTCGGCCACCCGATTGCCACGTTCGTCTTGCAGCGTGACATTGATATAATCGAAGTCGCTTGTAAGCTTATAGTAAGCCGATCCCACACGTTTCTCTGACTTCAAAGAACGGTTTCGCATCACGACATCATTGTCGGCAACGCGATTAAGAAAGCCATTCTTATAGAAATCGAGACTCAATTGATAGTTCTCCAACATCCCGAGAGCGCGATCTACGAGCTGAACATTGTATTGTTTCAAGCCTTCGGTGTGCACAAAGGGGAACACTGAGAGTGCAAACGGAACTGTAATAAAGAAGCCGCGATCGTTACGCACATCATAAGTGAGATCGACATTGTGGGCCGTAACATACGTTCGTTCGAGCGTAATGAAGCTGCCCTGCTTCTGAACAGGTATCCGCAGGATGGCCTGTACAGTCTCGCCGGCCCCGCTTCCGGTATGAATGAGTTCGAACTTGGGTCTTCCGCCGATAGTTCCCCATAGGTCTTCAACATTAAAATACTTGAAGAAGAGCGGTTTCAAGGGAAGAATGAAATCGCAATTGTCGGTCTCCCGACTGCCCACAGACAGGTTTCCGTCGAAAAAACAGTCGCGATCGACCGTGTAATCAAGCTTGATCAGCGACGGCTGAAAGAAGTCGTCGGCCGTTAACCAAGGATATTGATGGGTGGTGGCAGGCAGCACTCGCTTCTCGGGAGGCAGTTCATAGTCTTCCGGTTTGATGACAATCGAATCGTCCCAAGTATCTGTGATGTATCTGAAAGCATCCGTTTGAGGGGCATTCAAGTGGTTTTGTAAGATCAGCGGGAGCCGTTCTTGCACATCGCGAGAGGGCACAATAACGAAGTCACTGTCTGCAATCATTCGCCGAGTGTCTTCCGGTCGCGTTCTGTAAAACGGCACACCGAGTGCCTGCACGCCCTCGTCCATCGGCGAATAAGTCACACGCAGAAAATCTTTTGCACGTTCTACGTTGCCCATATCCACAGCATCAGGATTACCGATATTGGTCAGAATCTCGTTTTGCAACGCCGGATCGAGCAGTCGGAAATTGGTAATCAGATAGGCATTGACCTCCCCGCAATACTTCTTCAACTCGGGATAGGCCGTGAAGAGAGCGTAAACGTACTTCACGAACTTCTCGTTTCGCATATAGAGCGGCCGCCAAAGGTCAAACAAATTGACGTTTTGCTCAACGGGAATCTGATACATTCCCTCCTTGGCATTGGGTGAAGCCATAAACAATGTGACCGGCGACGTGCAACCGAGAACTTGATTTCCGTAGACAAGAAAATAAAGACGATCCATCTTGTCGAAGTTAAACGCCTCCTTGTCTTGTTCGAGAAACATAGCAACGGTATCTCCCAAAAGCCGGTGTTGAATGTCGTTTTGCAGCGATTGCAGGTCGGTTGCACGATTCCATTCCACGATTCGCACCTGATTGTTCAGTTCCTCGTAATTGAAAAACAGTTGTGCAACGTCCAAAGCATTGGCAACCAACTTCTCATCCATTGCTTCTCCTTGCAGATTTGCATGCATCGCGAGACGCTTAAAAGCGTTTTTCACCAAGTCCATTTGAGCAAACGGCGAGGGGATTGCCGTTCGGGGACGCTGCGATAGACCGCCATTGGGGTCGGAAATCATCTCGATTTCGTCGGCGCTATATTGGTTGTTCAATGGAATCCAGCCCTCGCCCGTAGTCTTGTTGTTATATGATAATATCTTAGACATAACCTTTTGCTTATATAATCGAATTGTATTTCTCGTCGATAATCTTATCCAATGTCTCGTCAAGAAGTTGCATCAGCTTGAGCGGAACTTTCTCGGTGCTGTATCGAGAATTCTTAGTTGCGTTTTGAGATGCTTTGTTCAAAGTAGCTAACAAGGTCTTATAATCGACCGTCGACTTAAAGAATCCGCTTTTGGGTGTGATGTCTGTCAGTGCATCCGACAGTTTAACGGCATCGAGATTGAACGGAACAAAACTACGTTGATTGCCTTTCAGTTCTTTCAACCATTGTAAATAAGCCACAAAAAAGTTGGCCGTCAGCGTATTGAAAAACGTTGTCGAGAGAAAGCCCTTGGTTATTTCGGGTTTGTCTTGGGTGTAACCGCGACCGATATCGGCTTTCAACTGGTGGGTGATATACATATAAGCGAGATGGAATTTCACCATTTGGCGGTTGACCAAAGTGCGGGTCGACAAACCGAAGTCTTTCAAACTGAGCGTTCGTTTGTCGTTAGCTAATCCATATTCTTTATATATCGGGTTCTGAGCATTTCCCCCGACGGTTTGCAATTGATCGTCGGGAAGCGACAGGAAATCGAGTATCGACAATGCACCTACATACTCCACGACGTGCGCATCATTGCGCTGACCGTTGCCGCCGGGGTCATTGAAGTAAGGATTACTGGGCACCTCGTCGCCTACATAATAACAAGCATTGAGTTTAGACATCGGCAAATCGATGCCGTTTTGCCGCAGACCAGTCAGATTATCGTGGTAATAGAACAGCGCAGACTTGGTCTTTGAGATGAAATCTGCACGTGAGATCGGACTGTTTTCATCCTGTTGCACATTGAAATAAGGTAACACCGTGAGTGCGCCAATGCGTGCATCGCGCAAGTCGCCGCGGTTGTTGATCATCGCATTATTACCTGCATTGCGGATGTTCTTCACGATAATGGGGTAGCCGGCAGCACCGGTTCCACCGAAAATACTGCTTACCACGAAGATACGATCATTCTTTTGAAACACGTTGGAGAACTGTCTGAACTCCTCGCTATCCTTGAATTGATTAAGCGCAACACTCCCGATGTTAGGACTTCCCACGAATCCGATGTCCATTTTGGTATCGAGTTGATAATCGGAGAACAGCATAGAGAACAACGCTTGATTACTTGTATCGAGGGTGTTATAGGCTATAAAGTCTTGGAATTTCTTCGATTCGATGGCTCCCATATTGAAAAGGAACGTATCGGTTAGATTCGATCCGTGAGGCAGAATATCGCTCAACGTCGAGATTTTTACCGAGAAAAAGCCCCGCTGTACATCTGCATTGTTACCGTAAAGGGCGTTACGGAGCTGCTTATACCAGCGCAACAGATTGTCTGTTCGCTTCAAGTCTTCATTGGCTTTATGCGGATCGACAATAATCGGAACAATTTCGAGCGGTACCGGCAACCCCGACTCGTTTACAGGATGGATGCCGGCCGCCAGCTGCATTACCAACGGACGCATCACGCGCGAACCTGTTCCGCCTACAAGAAAGAGAAATAGTCTCATCTGTTTGAATTGAGAATTGATAAATGGAAATTGAAATTCGTTAGATTAAGAATAGAGAATCAAGAAATGAGATTTAGGCTTGCCAACAAGTCATTTACGTCTTACAACCGAGGAATTACCACTTCTTAATTCCCAATGATCAATCTATCACTCCGGTATCGGCGTGTGTCGGCAATTCGCAGACCACCAACGCAGAGAGAAAGAAGCGATGACGAACAATACGATTTCTATTGCCAAATCGACGATGCAGAAGCTGAACAACTGACCGACAAAGTCTAATCCGGCACTCGAAAAAATATCGTCAGGATAAATATAATTAATAACCGACGTCAGAACGACAGCCGTGACAAGCATAAGCAGCCAGTGATACCAACGACTGAAACTTACAGAGTCGATTAGATAATAATATATTCCCGCAAAGCTCCACGCCACAAAAGCCGTAACAAGGGCCACGCTGAAATAGAGATTTTGGTTGTACATCTCGTTGGAGAACTCACGTTCATAATACAAAGCCTCGAAAACCGAGGCGGGAAAAACTAAGAACAACAGCGTAATGACCAGTCCGCTAATCAACAAAATAAAATTTTTCATTTCCTTTTTATACACGTCTTCGTTATACGATTACTTGCTTAATTTAAGTTCCAATTCAAAATAATAGGGCTCACCGGCGGCGTTCTTGTGATATGAATTATAAATACCCTGCAACAAATACTTCAATCCGAATGTAGTTGTTGCAAACGTCCCGCTGCCGATACGAGTGTCATCATCGCTTGAAGAAGCCGCTACCCAGCCCGGCAAACGATTCAGAAGCCTAATCGAAACATTCTGATTGTGCTTACAGTCTTTCATTTCCAAGATGAAGATATGCGTCGCCCTACCGATATATTTCTTCTCCGCCGGCGTGATATCCCGACCCGAGACAGGCCGTATCTCTTTAATCTTCACAACGTCATCAGATACCACCTGATAGTTGCGAACATCCGTCAGATAGTTGCGATCAATCAACATCTTGCTCAAATCTACGGCCAATGCCAAACGAATATCACCCGAATCGTGATCCGTCTCCACATTTTCTATCCGCGTAATCTGCGTGTCTTGTCCACGCTCCGGCTGGAAACGTCCCTGCAGATCAGGGTTATTCAAGAGCAGAGAATAATACGGACGATAGATGTTCGACGTCTCGAAAAGGTATTCGTTCTCATAACCCCGCATCTCGGAAAACTGTGAGAAAGAGGCATAATTATTGTCCACCGTCAGCCGCGCAATGTTTTTATTGCTTCCCACAAGAATGATATAGTAAGGACGATACCCATTATACGCCACGCCCCTGCTTGGAGAATCATAAGGATAATAAGCTCCGTTATAGCTGCCCCGCATCTTGACAATAAGCATCGACTTCTTCTTCACGGCATCTTTAAACACGGCATTGGTCATTCCCTGTGCTTCGGCAAACACCTTCTGCGGATTGATGCCGCTCATCGAACGCGTAGAATAAATCATATCCGTTACCAAAATGCTCAGCTCGTTATCGCCCGTCTTGTTGAGAATCGTATCAAATATCTTGCCGAAGTCTGTGTACCCCGGATCGCCAATACCCTTTGTCGCCTCAAAAATATTGCTGTCTTCAAGAAACTTCCCCGCGCCTTGCGGATAAGCACTCACCGTACTGTTGACAACAAAAATCCTGTTGTCGCCGCCTGGAAGATTGTTCAGCATCTGCACAATGGCAGCTTTGAACGAACCGTCTCCCTGCGGAGCATCATACGCAATCATACTCCCCGATCGCTCCAAATAGAAGTTAACCCGCAAAAACGCCTGTTCTCCCACACCGATAAACGTGATCGTGCGGGCTGGCCTACGATGCTCAAAGAAGTCGGAAACATACGTCTTCACAGCCTCTGCGTTCAGTCTGTCATCGTCGTAAAACTCTTTGAAATGGTTTTTCTGTGCATCCAAGAACGTCTCAATCGTCATCCAGTCGTTGTGATCGATGATTTGGTCGTCGTCGGCCAGCTCCAATAACAGATGATTCAGTTCTTGCTTATGCCTGTTTCCACATCCCGTCAGACCGACAATCAAGGTCAACACGAGTCCAAAGAAAACACTTTTGCTCAATTTTATCATATCAATTAGACGTTAAACAACACACTTTTGGTTGCGAATTCCCCATCATATAAGCAGGGTGCGTGCGCTTTTTAGAGCAGCAAAGTTACGAAAAAATGTTGAATTACAAATAGTTAACATTAATATTTAATATAAAGCAACATACTTTCGACGAAGCCTCATTCCGACAATAGACTCAAGCCCACAACACCAATAAACCCTTGCCGACAACACCAATTTTATATCTAAGCTTATAACATCGATAACTCCAAGCTTACGGTATCAATACATAAATAGATACGACAATCATTGCTATATAATATCTATCGAATTTTCATCACGATGAAACTGATTTTTCATCGTGATGAAACAAACGTACCATCGTGATGAGAAATTTGTCTCATCACGATGAAAACTTTATCGATACAGAATATCAAAGACTGACGTACCATAACTTCCATTCTATTTCCTTCCTTATTTCTTTCTGCATTGTATCTTTGACCTATCAATCATCAGAATAAATATCATCATTGCCACCGTTCTGTGCAGTGCAGAAAGCTGGTATGACATAGAAGAATTCGGCCGTTCCACAGGACGACGGGAGCCTCGAACGACTACGTATGTGAGTGAATGCTTGAGCGGCCAAAACGACGTTTGTCTGTGTCAGGAACAGGTCCGGGAGAAATCGAACGAGATCACGGCCATCACGCGGTTATTGAAAGTGCTCGACAAACTTTTGAATTGAGCGGGTGGGCACCGCATCAACATCAAGCCCCATCTGAAAACAGACCGCACCACCAAAGAGAAACGCTATTACATCACCTCTCTTACCTTAGACGCAGAATGTATTGTAGAGGACATTCGCACGCATTGGAGCGTCGAAAACAACCTACACTGACAGCTCGATATGACTTTTCAATAAAAAAATGCACAGCGCAAGTTCCGCAATACCGCCCGCAATTTCTCGTGGCTCTGATGCAGCCGAAGAACTCTCAACGCAAAAATATCTCAAAACCAAAAGAAAACTTGCTGCATAGGATTCTAACTACTTCGCGGAAATCATTAATACTAAATGGGGAGATGAATAGAGAATATGATGCGGCAGACCTGAGATATGTGTCGGCAATGATTTCTAATGGAAATAATCAAATGTGGATTAAAAGAGAAGGTGTGTGAATGATTGGTTGTATTCTTCTTGAATCATAATATAAGTATTTTTGGGTGATTGAATAGGAATCATACCAATGTCCGGTTGAAAAGAAGTGGCGGCCTTTTAGCACGATAATGATGGAGAAGACGAGCAACAGCTATGGTTTTGTATGCACTTGCTGTTGGGATGAGTGGAGAAGATCTCGTTGAAATACCCTGCTGTGATGTGGAAGATGACGGTAACGAGAATATTTCGATTGGTCTTGTAATAGAGCTAGTTCATGCCATAGCACAAAGAATACTTGCAGGCATCAGTAGGCAGGCTGTGAGGTAATACTGCCACTTACTGGATGATAGGTTCAAGAACCGACCAAGGAAATCCTTTCGCAGTGTCTAATTTCTAAGAACCAGCATAATGGTCAAAGTCATTTGAAAATAAAGTCCTGTCAATCCCAGCAACGGGGCTGTCCACGTGCTTTGTGAGTAGACCATATGATAGCTTACATAACTGGCCGCAAGCCAGAAAGCCCAAGGGATAAGGGTACTCAAAAGATAGGAAAGTGCCGTATGGCGATACTTGATGACGATGTTTTCTTTCATATTGCTTGAAATCTATAAATACACATAATCGCAGCAATCTATTTGGGACTGCTGCGATTACTATAAATTCTTATACTTTACTTCACTTCCTCAAAGATATCCTGCGCTGATTATCAACTGGTTACATTCTTATGATACAAAAATGTCTCCTCAATTTGAGTAGTATTGATTAGAAATCATCTTGAATGTTATCATTCTTTCTATATTCTATTGATTAATTGCATTATATCATTCTTCATTGCCTTGGTTTCACGAGAATCTCCTGTATCTAATTTTTCTAGAAGGTCGATTAAATTGTTATTTTTAATTTTTGTAGCAATTAATTCTTCCCTTATAAAATTCAAAAGTGCTTTGTTGGCCAAATGATTATCAGCAATATTATGTGCCAATTCAATTGCTTTTTTATAATTATTGCGCCCTTCTTCAATATTTCCTTTTTTGTATTCGTTAAGCCCTCTGGTGGCTATTAAGCAAATATTTAAATCGGGAGCGATTTTATTTGGAGATAATCTTTTATCTTCAAGTATATTGTCGGCTTTTTCAGTCTCCCCATTCATAGCATATACATAGGCTAAATTATTAATGAAATTCAATTCATCAGGATTAGCATTTAATCCTATTTTAAGAATTTCAATAGCACTTTTATAGTCTTTTACGTAGGTATAAGCCATTTCTGCGGCAAAATAAATAGGAAGCCTTGCAAATGGCATAGATTCAATCCAATTAATTGATGTGGTTAAGGCATCATGGTAATTCTCGCATAAGAAAGCATGTCTTGAATCTGCTTCAAACTTCTTTTGCATAGTACTATAGTCTGTAAATTTAAATTTCATGGTGCTATCCATTGATAGTAACCATTCAGCTTGAGACAAGCTATTATCATTAGGTTGAAGAAGTGACTTATTAAAATATAATTCACATTTCTTTTTTGAATGATACAATTCTTGTGTGCCTATAGCACTGCAAAGTTCTGATAAACTGAAAGAAGAATAGTTTCCAGAATTAATCATTGCGATTCCATTTTTAATGTATCTAGAACTTCTTCCTCTAGAAGCATTAACAGCTATTTCAGATGCTAAAATCCATGGATCTCTAATAATAGCAGGGTTGTTAACTAATATATAATGTGCTTTATCTATGTCTTTAATATGGAGAAAAAGTCTTGAAGCAGAGCGTGTGATATATCTTGCTGTAGGTGCTAAATGGAGTGCAATACACATCATTTTTTCAGCTTTACTCATTAAACCAAGAGTAGCATACGACAAAGCTAATTCACTATACCATATAGGATTTTCTGGAAAACGGTGAACTAATTTTCTTAAGAAACGTACTCTTTCTTTAATTAAATCTTCTTGATTGAGAATGCTTCTAAGTTTAGAAGTATTAGTAATGTTGTCGTTTATTGGTTCCTCTATCTCTTTAGAAAAAAAACTATGTGCAACATTTAGTAATGATTTTGGGGCAGAGTCTTCATTCTCTATTATAAATTTTGCAGCATTAATAACTTCGGAATTATTTTTTTGTCCATTCATTATACCTGCACTTATTAAATCGCCTGCATATGGTATAGTCCTGTTCTCTTTCCAAGCATCGATATAATCATTGATAGAAAAAAGAGGTATCTCAGTATTTGTGACTTTATACCCTCCTATCTCTCCTAATTCTGCAGTAGTTCTATAATCTCGCCAATTGGGAACTACATTTCGGTTTATGTTTTTAGTTAGTGAAGCCATTTTTCTTTAATTTAAATAATTCAATTTGAGTTTTTTTATAGAGCCTATCTAATTCTGTATATACCCTTATTAAATCATGATTTGGTGTCTGATTCTTTGAGCTTAAATTCTTTGGATGCCCCCTTTTCTCTACATCTGGGTTACAAAGATATTCTACAATTCTAGTTAACTCTTCTTTAATCTCATCTATGGGTATATCTTTCTCAAAATCTAGAAGTGCATAATGAAATGCATTTATTAGGTAAGGTTTGGCATCATCATATGTCATACCATCTCTAGCCATATCTAAGAAAGAGACTGAATTCGGTAAATGATTGGCCATTAAAGTATTAAATGAAACTCCACAAATATAAAATACTATTAACGAACCGAGCATATAGTTGTCAATTTGATATAATTGATTCTTTGACTTTGTTTCTACACTCCAATCTAAAATTCCTTCTGGCGATGCATATCCCATATCCCCATTAAATTTATAGGAGTATGGACAATTTATTAATGGAGACATACATAAAGATCTGCCGAGATCGCCTATTTTAGATTTATTATTAATTGATAGTATATTAGATGGTTTTACATCTTGATGTGAAACGAGATTTTGATGAAGTTGCTGTATTCCTACTGCAATATCGTGTAGTGATTTTAGTTTTACAGTGATAGATTGTAATTTCTCAGAAAAAACAAGACTATTAGAAAAAAGTAGAATTTTTCTAATATCTCCATCTGCCTTTTCATATATAATATATGAAACATCCCCAAAAGTGAAATCATTCAATGTAACATCACCATCATCAATGTAAGAAATTACACTCCTAATTCTATTATTATTACAATAAGAAGAAAGAGCCTTTTCGTAATTAAATTCACGTGTGCATCTTTCGATATATTGTGCTCTTGTTACATTAGGTGGCAAAGGTCCTTTATAACATTTGCTAAAATCAATAACTTTCATGAAAAAGTCCACACCGTTCTTTTCCACGATATAACAAATCGAAAAATTCCCTCCAGTTTCACCTATAGTTTTGTTGGGTTTGGATAATTGGGTTTTAACTTGCCAACCATTAATATTTCTTCCTTCTAAATTACAGACTGCAAATAAGGAAGTTATGTCTTGTTCCATAAAGATATATTAAAATATTTTTAAATACTAATAATATTGTCCGATTTATAGCCTAATCATTCTGCTCATAATAGTACGAATAATCAATACCTTTCATAAACATTTCTCGGTCATCAATCTTGGTGGTGAGTGCAGGCAGTACCAAAGCTTTGATGTGTGTACTATCAGAAACACTCTCACGCATTGCTGATAGATATTCGTTTTTATCTATCTGACTCCAATCCACACACCGTTTGAGAGAACGCTTCAGTATGAGGTCGAGCCAAATGCGAGTGCTGCGACCATTACCCTCCATAAAAGGATGGG